>DATGVV010000179.1:0-3929 GCA_035299885.1 Chloroflexota bacterium
CTTCCGGTGTGGATCGATCGCGCATTACCGTCGCGAATCACATCTGCCGCGGCAATGGCCGCAGCGCCTGGCACACCATCGGCGGCTACGAGCCCATTGCCGAGCGGGTGTTCGGCTCGATCAACGTCGATCGCTTCCTACTGGAGTACGACTCTGATCGGGCCGGCGGGTTCGAGCCGCTGCGGTTCATGCCCAAAGGCAAGCAGGTGGTGCTGGGCCTGGTGACGACCAAGCTGGGCGAGCTCGAGTCGCAGGACGTGCTGCTGAAGCGCATCGAGGAGGCGTCCAAGTACGTGCCCGTCGAGAACCTGGCGCTCAGCCCTCAATGCGGCTTTGCCTCAGTGGCCCAGGGTAACCTGCTCAGCTGGGACGATCAGCGCCGCAAGCTCGCGCTGGTGGTCGACACCGCCCGCAAAGTCTGGGGCTGATCGTTGTCATCCTGAGGAGCCGCCGCGACGAAGGACCTCCGCCGCAGCGCGCCAGGAAGGTCCTTCGCTCCGCTCAGGATGACGTGCGAGCGCGGGCCGCTTCCGCCAGGTCCGTGACTACTTCGCCGGCGGTGGTGCCGCGGGTGCGATGCTCGGGGGTTTCGTCGCGCAGCGGCGTTTCGCCGACGAGGGTGTAGAGGTCGGCCGCGCCCTCGAGGATGCGGGGGGTGAGGCCCAGGTCCTCGAACGTGGCGGCAATCTCCAGCATCTCGCCCACCCAGCGGTAGGCTTTGGGCGGCATGGTCGGGATCTGGCGAGTGATCCAGGCCAGGAGCTGGGGTTGGCTGCTCTCCAGCTCCGCCAGCAGCGGCTCTTCCAGGTCCATCAGCCGTCCCGCCGTCAGGAGCTCCGTGGCGAGCGCGGTAAGCCCTTTGGTCAGCGAGGCGTAGCACATTTTGATGCCGGATGCCTGCCCGATCTGGTCGCCCATGACGCGCACGTCCAGGCCATACTCGGCCAGCTCGGCGAATTCAGCCGCGTACCGGCCCGCAGCGTACAGCCGTGTCTTCTGCGGGCCGGGCTGGGGCGGGTTGCCGATGATGCCTACGTCGACCATGCGGATGCCTGCCGGTTCGACCAGCTCGGCCACCTGGCGCGCCGTGTTGGGCGAGATGGCATTGCAGTCGGCGAAAAGCAGATCGGCGCCACTGGCACGGACCGCGGCGGCCACACGCGCGGCATTCTTCAGCGCCTGATCCGGCGGCAGCACCGACAGTAGGACGTCGGCCTCGTGGACCAGGGTCTCGTCGTCGGCCACGTCCTCGATGCCGGCCTCTCGCGCCAGTTCGGCACTGCGCGAGCTCCGGTCTTTCAGGCAGGTGATGACGCGCAGACCGCCGTGCCGTAGCACGTTGCCGATCGAATGGCCCATGTCGCCGGGGCTGAGCACACCTGCAGTGCGAATCGCCATTGCCTTCCTCCTGGGTCGCATAATACGCGCGATGATCGACGGTCCCTCCAAAGGCGCGCGGCTGCGCGAGCTGCTGCGCCGGCCCGAGCTGCTGGTCATGCCCGGCGGGTTCAGCCCGCTGTTTGCCTGCATGGCCGAGCTGACCGGCTTCGAGGCCTTCTTCCTAGCCGGCTCGCAGACGTCCGCCTTTCTGTACGGGCTGCCTGATGCCGGCATCATCGGCCTGCGGGACATGGTGGACCACGCCCGCCATGTGGGGGCGCGGACCGATATTCCCATCATGGTCGACGCCGACACCGGCTTCGGCAACGCCGTGGGCGTGTACTTCACGGTGCAGGAGTACATCCGCGCCGGCGCCGCCGCTCTGAACATTGAGGACCAGGAGGCGCCTAAGAAATCGGGCACCGGAGCGGGACGGCGCTGCATCTCCAAGGAGGAAGCCATCGGCAAGTACAAAGCTGCCGTCGCCGCCCGCGACGAGCTCGACCGCGAGTTCGTGATCTGCGCCCGCTGCGATCTGGTCGGCGCGGAGGGCGGCACCTTTGAGGCTGCGCTCGACCGCTGCGTGGCCTACGTCGAGGAGGGCGGCGCGGACATGATCTGGATCAACACCCTCCAGACGCGGGAGCAGATCGAGCAAGCTTGCCGGCGCATTCCCGGCCCTGTGCTGCCGGCCTACGGCGGCCCGCCGCCCGCTCCCAGCCTGGAGGAATGGCAGTCACTGGGCGCAAAAGTCGCCCTGTACCCGGCGCTCACCACCAATGTCGCCCTGCAGGCTGCCTGGGACCTGCTGCACGACTTCAAGGAACGCGGCACCGCCGCCCTGGCCGACGCGGCCCAACGCGCGCGCAGCAGCCCTTGGGGCGCGGCCGACCGCGGCGCTCTGACCGGCAACGATCTCATCCAGGAGCTAGAGGGGCGCTTCCTTCCCGCGGACGTGCAACGGAATTACGAGGGCACGTTCGGCTTCGACAGCAAGCCCTCGCGCTAGGCGGGTTTGGCCCGCGCATTGCGTCGTCCTGGGCAAACAGTCGCAGGAGAAAGGCATGCAGCGCGCTGAGAAGTCGATCCGCGTAGCGGCGCCCGTCGAGCAGGTGTACGCATTCTGGCGCAACTTTGAGAACCTTCCCCGGTTTATGGAGCACGTCAAGGACGTCCGCCGCGCCAGCTCCAACCAGGAGCTGTGGCATTGGACGCTCAAGGGCCCGCTGAACAGCGGCTTCGAGTTCGACGCCCGCGTGACCGAGGACCAGCCGAATAAGTCCATCGGCTGGAACTCGACGCACGGCTCGCTCGGCACGTCCGGCGTGGTCACCTTCAGAGATCTTCAGTCCAACACCGAAGTCCACGTACTCATGCAATGGTTCGACCCGCCAGGCGGCAAGCTCGGCGAGGCCCTGTCGCAGATGGTCCGGAATCCGGGCAAGATGCTCGAGGAGGACCTTCGGCGCTTCAAGGACCTGATGGAGCGCCGTTTGCGCGAGGACGTCGGAGGCGAGCCACTGGCCATGAAGTCCACGCTGGATTAGAGTTCCCGCATCGAACAGCGTTCGCTCGGCCGAACCGGGCAAACCATCTCGGCCATCGGCTTTGGTTGCGGCAACCAGGCCGGGCTGCTGGTGCGCGGCGAGCCTCGGGAGCAGGTCCGTATCATTGCGCGCGCCATCGAGCTGGGGGTCGGCTACTTCGACACGGCCGCCGCGTACGGCGACGGCCTGTCAGAGCAGAACCTCGGGCGAGCGCTGCGGGAGCTGAAGTCCCACAATATCCTGGTCGGGACGAAGCTCCAATTCGGTCAGCCCGAACTGGCGGCGGGTCCCAGCCGCATCCGAGAGTTGTTCGAGGCCAGCCTGGCAAGGCTTGGCCGCGAGTCAGTGGACATCCTCTTCTACCACGGCCGGGTCCAGCCAACCGGCGGACCGCGCGCCGTCAGCGTAGGCGACTTGCTGGGACCGCTGCTGGACATCTTTGGGAGTTTTCGCGCTCAAAGCCGCGTGCGCTTCCTGGGCTTCACCGGCCTGGGGGACACCGAATCGGTCCTGCGCGCACTCCAGCCCGATGCTTACGACGTGTTCCACTGCTATTTCAGCGCCATCAATCCCTCGGCCGGTTTTGACATGCCGCCCAGCTTTCCCCAGCAGAACCTCGGCGGCCTGATTGAGCGCGCCAGCCAGGTGGGGATGGGCATACTGGCCATCCGCATCCTGGCTGCCGGGGCGCTGGCGGGCGAGGTCGAGCGGCATCCGCTGGCCGGGCGCGGCGGCGGTGCACTCATCCAGGGCGTGGACTACGAGGCGGACGCACGCCACGCCGAGCGTCTGCGGCCCATTACACGAGAGTTGGGCATAAGCCTGCCGGAGCTCGGCGTGCGCTTTGCCCTGAGCAAGCCTGAGGTCGCCTGCGCTCTCGTAGGCATCTCCGACGAGGCCCAGCTCGAACAGGCCGCCGGGGCAGCCGAGGCCGGCCCGCTGCCTGCGGAGGCCATCGAGCGAATCGTCCGCATCGCCCGCGGCTAGGGGCGGCTATACAAT
>DATGVV010000180.1:0-7624 GCA_035299885.1 Chloroflexota bacterium
GGCCATCCGGGCGGGACTCGCTCCACGCTCAGAGGGGGCGTTCAGCCAGCGGACCTTTGCTTCGGGCTGGCGCCCTGAGATTAACTACGACAAGGCGCTGCAGATCGCGGCTGCCTTGGAAGATCAGGAACTGGTGCACAAGCTGGCGCTCGGCAAGTAGCCATTGGTCATCGTCGACGCCAATGTGTTGGTTTACGCCGTTAACGAGAGCATGCCCCAGCACAGCCGCGCCAGGGGTTGGCTGGAGGAGGCGCTCAGTGGCCATGAGTCTGTCGGGTTCGCCTGGGTAGTTCTGCTGGCGTTTATGCGCATCGCCACGCTTCCGGCGCTCTTTCCTCAGCCCCTTGGCGCCAGCGACGCGCTTGATGTTGTCGACGACTGGTTCGGAGCACGGCCAGCGGTGGTTGTGCAGCCCACCGTCCGCCATGCAACCGTGCTGCGCAGCCTACTGACCGAGGTGGGGACGGCCGGCAACCTGGTGACCGACGCCCATCTGGCCGCGCTGTCCCTGGAACACGGCGCTCGGGTCTGCAGCTTTGACCGCGACTTCAGCCGCTTTCCAGGCGTGAGGGTCTTCACCCCTGCTTGAGCCTAAGCCAGCCCGATCTCGCGCAGGACTTCTTCGGTGTGCTGACCTACGGCGGGAACGGGGTCGGTGCGCTGGGGCAGGCCAGCGACGTTCATGGGGTGCTTGAGCATGCGCAGCGGGCCAGCCGGGCTGCCGTACTCGGCCCAGCGGTCGCGGGCTTGCAGCTGGGGGTGATCGACCACGTCCTTCATATCGTTGATGCGTCCGTAGGGGACGTCGGCCTCTTCTAGCCGGCGCAGCACCTCGTCCTCGGGCAGCAGGCCCAGGATGTCCTCGATGAGGGGCTCCAGCGCGCTGCGATTGGCCAGCCGCTTGGCGTTGGTGTCGAAGCGCGGGTCCAAGGCCAGATCCGGGCGCTGAAGGACGGCCGCGCACAGCCGCTCCCACTGGCCCTCGTTCTGGACGGCCAGGTTCACGAAGCGGCCGCCGCAGCGATAGGGGCCATAGGGCACGATGATGTTGTGCCGCCAGCCGGCGCGCTCCAGCTGCACGCCGCTGTACTCGTACGTGTACAACTGGCCGCCACTGAACTCGGCCATGCACTCCAGCATCGAGATCTCGATGGCAGCGCCCTGGCCCATCTTCTCGCGCTCGACCAGAGCGGCCAAGATGGATGAAAAGGTGTACATCCCGGCGGTGAGGTCGGCGATCGAGATGCCGACCTTGCACGGCTGCTCCGGCGTGCCGGTCAGCGAGATGACACCGCTTTCGCCCTGCACCAGCAGATCGAACGACTTCTTCGTTTCGTACGGTCCGCCGCTGCCGTATCCAGAGATCCCGGCGTGGATCAGGCGAGCGTACTTCGCCGACAGAAGCTCGGCGGCCAGTCCCAGGCGCTCCACGGCGCCCGGCCCAAGGTTATGGACCAGCACGTCCGAGCGCTCCAGCAGGCGGTCCAGCGCCTCGCGATCGCGCGGCTGAGACCAGTCCAGCACGACGCTGCGCTTGCCGCGGTTGAGCCACACGAAATAGGACGACAGGCCGTGCACCGCCTGGTCGTAACGGCGGGCGAAGTCACCTTCCGGCCGCTCGATCTTGACTACGTCGGCGCCGAGGTCGGCGAGGTGCCGGGTGGCAAACGGGCCAGCCACGGCCGCCTCCATGGCCAGCACGCGCAGGCCCGCAAGCGGATAGCCCATGCAGGCAGTTTAGGGGAGTTCCAGCTAGTGCTTGACGCCCAAGCGGGCGTTTGACTTGGCCCGCGTGGCGTTGACCTTATCGAACGCGCCGCGGTTCTCCGGGCGCGACATGATGCGCCGGAAAGTGAAACCCGGCACCCGCACCAGGCGCGTCTGGCGGGCGGCCTCGCACGTGGCTCCGCGCGGCGTCCCTTCCATAATGGCCTTCTCACCCACGTACTGGCCGCGGGTCAGGTAGGCCACCACGATGCTCTTGCCGTCCACATTGATGCGGATGCGCAGCAGGCCGTCCACGATGATGTAGAAGAAGTCGGCCATCGAGTTCTGCGAGATGACCACTGAGCCCTCTTCGGCGAGAACGGTGTGGCTGACGCGCACCAGGAACATGATGTCCTTGGGCGAGAGGTTCTGGAACAGGCCTATGCGGCAGACGGCCACCACATCCTCGTCATCCAGTGGCATCGGGCCCTCCATCCACTGGGTCGGAGAGGGGATGATTGATACGCCCGTGGGTCCGCTCCTGCTTCGTCTGCTAGCTTACTTCGAACTCTTAGCCTAGCACCGAACGCGGCAGGCTTACAACGGTACTTGCAGGTAGCCGTCGCGCAGCAGCCGCTGGCGAAAGGCGGCCACGACCTCCAGGTCGGTGGTCACGCTGTCCTGGCTCTTACCGTCCATCTCGCGAATGATGTACGTCTGCTTGCCGTTGCGGAACTCGGAGTAGAACTCAACGCGCTTGCCATCGCGGGTGCGCTCTAGGATGTAGAGCCGGTTCATATAGCCGAACATGCTACTACGCCCGGCCGCTCAGGGGATGACTTTGAGGCCGAAGCGATCCGGCTCGGTGAATTTGCCCTGGTACAGCTTGGCGGAGAGGGCGGCGAAGACGGCGTTTGGCTGCTCCGGGTCCAGTACGAACCGAGCGCAGGCGCTGGCGGCCAGATCGGCCAGCTGCAGGCCGGCGCCCGCCTCGCGCGCGGGCCGGAACTCCAGCCTCGTGAGCCGGCTGCCGAACTCCGTCGGCGCGTGGTAATAGGAGCCAGCCGCCAGGTGACGCTGCCACACTTCCCGCAACGCGGCGTCCTCGCGTTTCCCGTGCGATTGCACAGACACGCTGGCACCGTCGTGCCGGGCGGCCATCAAATACACCAGGCGCTCCATCAGGAAGGGCAGCGTGAATTCGTAGGCGCTGCGTCGGAATGGGCCGTACTCCACCTGGTGCATGCGCTTGTTGAGGCAGGCAGCCATGATCGTGACCGGCAGGCCAGCCAGCAGATCGCTCAGCGCCTGGCCGAACTGCCGCCGCCTATCCCGCGCGATCAGCGCTGCAAAGGGCCCCTGCTGCTTTGCGAGCTGCCGGGCGTTCAAGCGCACGTCCGCGCCGAACACGCTCCTCGCAAACTGCCGCACCTGGGGCTCGATGCGCGCCGCGTATTCCCGCTCGAGGCAGACCACCGCGGCCAGCGCGAACACCGGGTACTCCGGGTTGGCGCGCCGCAGGCCCGGATCGCCCGATTCATCGATGAACGCCAGGTACATCGCTGAGTAACATGATGCAATGGCGGCTGTGGACGAAAAGACTGCCCGCGCTCTGCGCGAGCAGCTCTCCGAGCTGCTGGTGGTCCTCGGCCGCAAGTACAGCGAGGTATCGAACCTGAAGGTGGGCTACATCCGCGCCGTGGAGGGCGTGGGGCACATCCCCGCGGAGCCGCTGAAGCGCAACCTTATCGCCGCTCGGGCAGACATGACTGAGCTAGAGCAGCGCGTAGCCGCCATCCGGCACGAGCTCGGCGATTCCGATCAAGTCCTGCCCGCGGATTAGAACTGCCGACCCCACGGTATGCTCTCTACACGGTGAGCAGAGCGGAGGGGTCGCCACTCGAGCAAGCCAGACGCGCCCTCGCCCTGGGGGCGCTCAAGCGCGCGGAGTACCTGCTCAAGCAGGCAGGCCGTCTAGACGGCGAAGGCGAAGATATCGTGGCCGAGCTGATGCGCTTGGCGGAGCTGTGGCAGCAGTCGGGCAAGAGCGTTCGCGCCGCCCGCCTGTACGCGGAGGTCATCGAGCGCATCGAGCAGCGTCATGGGCTGAACAGCCTCGAGCTGATCGAACCGCTCCGCCGCCGCGCCACGGCCCTGCTGGAGACGGACTTGCCGCACGAGCAGTCGTGCGAGCCCGCTGAAGATTGCTTGCGCCAAGCGCTGCGGCTTCAGGAGCAGCACTACGGCTCGGACACACGCGAGGCCGGCTGGATGCTGCTGGACTTGACCGATTTGCTCCAGGACCACGAGCGTTGCGACGAGGCCGAGGCGCTGGCTCGCCAAGCCTTGGACATCGGCCGCACATTCGCCTGGGACGACACCACCCTCCTGTTCGAAGCTACGGACTGGCTGGTGTGGTGGTACGAAGCTCATCAGGAGTGGGCCTCGGGTCAGCGGCTGCTCGAGCGCAGCCTCGAGCTGGCGAGTGAGCTGCTCGGAGCCGACCACCCGCGTATGGCCGAGCTGATGGGCGCGCTCGCGAACATGCTGCTCCAGGATGGCCGCGATCCGGACGAGGCCGATCAGCTGTGCGCCCGCGGGTTGGACATCCTGGCCCGGAACTACGGCGACATGCCCGTTTCGACCGACCTGTGGTCTCGCACGCTCGAAGACCTGGCCCAAATGCGGCTCATCTTCTCCTCGCTGTACGCCCTTCGCGCCCATGCAGCCTTCCTCCGCCAGGAGCTGCGGGGCTGCCATCTGCTGCTCAATCGAGCGCTGTTCATGCTCGATCTGCCCGAGGGCGAGCTTCCGTCCGAGCTGCGGGCCAGCCTGGCGGCCGCCCAGGGCAGCACGCTGCAAGCCATGGCCCACTTGGCCAGCGAAGAGGCCGACGACATCGGAGCGGAGCGGCTGTTCCAGCGTGCTCTGACGCATGCCGAGCAAGGCGACCCCGAGCGCCTGGCCGCCGTCTTAGAGGACTACGCCGGCTGGCTCGAGGATCACGACCGCGTAAGCGACGCGGAACAAGCCCGCCGCGAAGCCGAAGACCTGCGCAACAGCTAGTCCCCTCGGGCGGTGACTCTCTAACGGGCCTCTGCGAAGGCGATGGACTATGCTTGCCGGAACATGAAACGAGCCAGCCTGCTTTTTGCTTTCGCATTCATCCTGTCCGCCTGTGGTGGGGCGGCCAGCGCGCCATCGGCCGCTCCCAGCAGCGCGCCGCCGGCAAGCGCGGCGGCGAAGCCAGCTTCGGCGCCCGCCAGTGCCCCTGCGGCGAGCGCCAAGCCGGCAGCCAGCGCCCCCGCCAGCGCGAACGCCGCCGCCAAGCCCGACGCCAGCGCCAGCGCAGCGCCGGCCGCCAGCGGGCTCACCAAGGTGACCTACGGCGCGCTATCGTTCAGCCTCAGCGACGCCGGCATCATCCTGGCCCAGGAGAAGGGCTGGTTCAAGGACCAGGGCATCGATCTCGACTTGCAGCCCTTTGACAGCGGCGCCCGGATGGTCCCGCCGCTTGGCGCCAACCAGCTCGACGCCGGTGGCGGTGCCCCAAGCGCGGGCCTGAATTCGGCCGTCGCACGCGACGTCAAGGTCCTGATCGTGGCGGACAAGGGCAAGAACGCGCCGGGCCGCAGCTTTACGGCCATGATTGTCCGCAAAGACCTCGTGGACAGCGGCAAGGTCAAGACCGCGGCCGACTTCAAGGGCATGAAAATCGCGCTGACGTCGACGGCCATCCCACATGAGATGAGCCTTGCCGCGATCTTGAAATCCGGCGGGCTGACATTGAAAGATGTCGACGCGCTGCCGCTGGCCTTTCCCGACCAGGTGAAAGCGCTGGCTAACAAGAGCATCGACGCCTCGGTGACCACGGAGCCGTTCATCCAGGACATCCTGGCCAAGGACGTGGGCGTGGTCTTCAAGCGCATGGACGAGTTCATTCCCAACCAGCAGACGGCGGTGGTCATGTTCTCGCCCAAGTTCGCCTCCAACACGGACCTCGCGACGCGCTGGATGGTCGCCTACGTCAAAGGCGTGCGCATGTTCAACGATGCGTTCACCAAGAAGATCCCAGCCGCGCGCGACGAGGCCGTCGATCTGCTGGTCAAGCGCACCGATCTGAAAGACAAAGCCGGCTACGACAAGGCCGTCATGCCGGGCATCGATCCCGACGGCAAGCTCAACGTCGACGACCTGAAGGCGCAGCAGGACTTCTACATCGCCCAAGGCGAGCAAAAGGACCGCATCGATGTGGAAAAGACCGTCGACGCGAGCCTCACCGAAGCGGCGGTGAAGACCCTCGGAGGGCCGTATAAGTAGGGTGGGCGAAGCAGGGCTCGAACCCGCGACCTCCCGGGTGTAAACCGGACGCTCTGACCAGCTGAGCTATTCGCCCTTCAAGAATCCTGGCCGACGAATCATAGCGGCAGCGCGCCAGACTCCGCCAGCCGCTTACTTCTTGTCCATCTGCTCGACCTGCTGGCTGGTCACGCCCACCCATTTGCCTTTGTGGCTGCCGACGTTCAAGGCTTCAATCTGCTGCTGGGTCCGATCCCAGGTGCGCGAAACGCCTTCGTACGTCTTCAACAGCTTCTGCTCGAAGCGATCGCCGTTCTTGACGGTCTCATAGATGTAGGTGTTCTGGATGATGTCGTGCTCGTTATCCAGCTTGACCGCCCCTTCGCTGTAGTGGCCGTGAGGCCGTAGAGCGCCTCCATGAACTGCTGCTTGTCCTCAATCTTCCCGCTGACCTTCTGCAGTGCCGCCGCCAGCACCTGTGCCGTCGAGTAGCCCTGCGCGATCCCGGCGGAAATGGTGCGGTTCCGGTACTTGGCCTGGAATGCCTGGATGAAGGCCTTGTTCTCGGGTGTGTCCAGCGCGGTGCTGTAGGTAGCCGATGCCACCAAGCCGACGCCCTTGTCCTTGAGTTGATCGAGGTTCGGCCCCGCGGTTACTGCGCCGAACAGCTCCAGCACCGTCGGTTTGCGGGCTCCTGCATAGGTAGCATATTGTTCGCCGAAGCGCAGCCCGTCAACACCCTGCAGGAAGACCATGAGGACATCGGCCGATTGGTCGAGCTTGGTCAGGTACGGGCCGAAGTCACTGTTGCCAAGCGGGGTAGAGCTCCTGGACTATTGAGCCACCGCGCTTGATGAAGGCGCTGGCGAACAGGTCGCCGTTCTCGATTCCACCGCCGTAGTCGGACGTCAGCACGATGGCTTTGCGCTTGCCGTTGGCGTACGCCCAATCGGCCGCCGGGTCGTTGATGATGGTCCCGTTCTGGGTGAACCGGGTGATGTACGGACTGGCGTACTTGGGATCGGTCAGGAGCGACTCGGCACCGCAATTGAGGCTGACGATGAGCGGGATCTGGGCCTGTTTCACGTAGGGTGCGATCGCATAGCACGAGGCGGTGCTGTTCACACCCATCAACACGTTCACGTGCTCGCTCTCCGTGAGCTGCTTGGCTTTGGTGAGCGCCGTATCGGGCTGGCCTTCGTCGGCCGTGATGACCTCGATCTTGCGGCCCGCGACCGCGCTGTTAATCGATTGCAGGTAGACGTTGAAGCCGTCAAGGTTGTCCTGTCCAACGAGCGCGGCTACGCCGGTCAGAGGCAGAATGAAGCCTACCTTCACGGAGCCGACGGCTGCCGCAGACGCCGCCGCGGAGCCACTGCTCGGCGACCCGCTGGCGGAGGGCGGCGGCGATTTCCCTACGGCAACGGCGCCACTGCTGGCCGGCGCCGACCCGGCTGACGCGGCTCCCCCACAGGCGGCCGCCACAACGGAGAACGTGGTCAAAACGGCCGCGGCTCGCGCGGCCAGGCTCAGTGTGATTCTCTTGCTCGTTCCCGGCACTCGGCGATGTTACCGAGGATGGGACTTGAATACTTCCTATGGCTTTCGCGGCCCTTCG
>DATGVV010000181.1:0-2994 GCA_035299885.1 Chloroflexota bacterium
GCCGGCCCCGGCCACGGCAGTGCTTGTCGTTGTCGGCGTGGCGCTACTCGCCGGGGTGGCGGTGCTCGTCGGCGTCGCAGTGGTCGTTGGCGTGGCGGTACTCGTCGCAGTGCCCCCTGTCGGAGTTGGCGTGCTCGTTGCCGTGCCGGTGCCATATGGTGTCGGGGTAGCTGTCTCTGTCATGACAGCTGTTGGCGTGGGTACACGGGTCGCTCGGTGGTGACGTGTATCCGCGGGCGTGTCTGGCTCCCAAGGCGAGGAACTCCTGGTCTGAGCTAAGGCCACTTGGGGCCAAAGCGCAGCAGCGGCCGCGGCCCTGAGAAACGAGCGCCGGGTCATCCGCTGGCGAGTGGGCGAACCGCCCTGCCGATTGTCAACCGGCAAGCGTGATTGAGCAGCCGACTGCCGAGCACCAGCACCAGCACCTGCACCAGCACCTGCACCAGCGGAAGTGTCGTCATGCATTTATTGGCTCCCCGGCCAGCGCCATTGCTACCTCGAGGGTGTCCTTGTCCAAGGCGATGTCCTCCTTTTGCTCGGTCGTAATTATTTAGCGGGCTGAGAGGGCGGGACTTAGGGCAGGTAAGGGATGGCGCCTTGACGGACAGCAGCGTATTGGAGGGTGAGCGGCAAGGTTCGAGCGTCCACAATGAAGCCGTCGATCTCGACCAGCCAGGTGAGGGGATTGTCAGCCATCCGGCTGGCGAGGGTCCAGCGGGGATCGAACAGGCTGATACGGAACAGACGCGTGATGACACTGGCCTTCGCTGAGACGGTGCTCTTGGCGACGCCGAAGAGCTGAGCCAGTTCAGTGGCCGTGAGGTGTGGGGTCTGCGCGTGATCAAATAAGAAGTTCACGCTGCCCAGGGCGTGAACGATGGCGCCGGCCCAGACGTTCAGATTGCCGTGGGTCAGGGGCGAGGGGCGTTTGCGGCATAAAGCAGCGGTCATGCCGCGGGCCAAAGTCAGCGTACTCGTCGGTCAGATGCTGCTGGCACACACCGTCCGTAAGCTCTGTCGCCAGGTGATAGACCAGGGTTAACGCTTGAGGCACCCTGTCCTGCTTGGTAGGAGCGGCCACTGCGCCCAGTGTAGGGCGGCACTGGCAGAGAGCCGGTTAGCTGCACAACACAAAGTTGATGTAGAACGTTGTTTCAACAAGATGAAGGTGGTGCCGCCAGCCTGGGAGGGGGCCGACGAGGATGCCTGGCAGCGAGCTGGCTGCGCGACATGCGCAGAACGAGCGCACGAGCTGGAGCGGCTGCGGCGAGAACGAACGCTTACGGCGGCGACTGACCCATGTCGAGGCCGACTTGGAGCAGGCGCAGCGTGCTGGCAAGCGCCAGGCAGCACCATTCTCAAAGGGCAACGCCCTTGCTATCACCCGGCGACCAGGGCGGCGGGCTGGTGAGAACTATGGCCAGCGGGCGCACCGAGCGATACCGGAGCGAGTGGACCGGGAGGTCGAAGTCGGCCTGCCGGACAGCTGTCCACACTGTGGTGGCGCCGTTGAGCACGAGCGCACGGCCGCGCAGTACCAGGAAGACCTACCCGACGTACGGCCGATGGTGACCCGCTTTCGGGTGCACATCGGGCACTGTCAGCGCTGTGGCCGTCGAGTGCAGGCGCGCCATCCAGAGCAGACATCGGACGCGCTCGGCGCCGCCGCTACACAGGTGGGGCACGAGCCCTGGCTCTGGCCGTGCAACTCAACAAGACCGTCGGCGCCTCGGTGGGCAAAAACGGCGGCCATTGTGCGGCAGGTGAGTGGCATCGCCCTGACGCCCGGCGGGCTGAGCCAGGCGCTGGCGCGAGCCGCGCAGCAGGCCATCCCGACCTACGACGCCCTGGTCGAGGCCGTCCGCAAGAGTCCTGTGGTGGCGCCCGCCATGTGCCGCTCACCGTCAGGCAGCTGCTGCTGGATGGCTTGGCGCTGCGCGTCCAGCGTGACGCCGGTCAGCTTCAATCAAGCGAAGTCGAGACCGCTATCCACGATCTCGAACGTCGCCTGGACATCGTGCTGGCCATGCGCCTACGGCACCCGGCAAACCGGCGGCTTGTCAAGCACCTCGCTCATGAACGTCAGGCCCTGTTCACCTATCTACGACGTGACGGCGTGGAGGCGACCAACTGGCGCGCCGAGCAGGCCATCCGGCCAGCCGTCGTGAACCGCAAGGTGTGGGGTGGCAATCGCACCGCCGCCGGCGCTCACACTCAGCAGGTGCTCGTCAGCGTCTTACGTACATGCCAGCAGCAGGCTCGCGATCCCACACCAATCCTGATCGACCTCCTCCGCTCCCCGACCCCTGCTGTCGCTCCTTTGCGGTACCCCTCGGGCTCTGCCGCCTAAGCTATCCCCACTCCACTTCGTCAAAGAACCTCGCCGTACCCGCTAAATCAATACGCTCGGTCTTAGCCTGCGTAGAGTCCTGTTCGAATTTCGTCCCCATCCTTGGGGGGTTGGTAGCTCTGGGCGGGACGACGCCAGCAGGCACATCTCAAGCATTGTTGACGTTGAGTACCCGCGGACGCTCGCTGTTTGATTGTTTCTGCGGATGACCCAAGCCCGCGCCAACAGCCCGGGGCCCGGACGCGGGGTGGCTGATCCCGGCGGTATTACAGCCGGGAGATTAGACTACCTGATCTCCTTGGCGATCGATGGCTTTCTTCCCCAATTAGCGCGCCTCCGCCACGGTACGACAAGAGTTGGCATGTCCCCACGTTTGATAGCCAGTCCAAGCGCCATGAAGCCGAATCCTACTGCTAGCACGACGCGCAGGAGAATGTCCTCCTGAGATTGTTGACCCGTAACCGGCATCGGTAGACGACCCGGGACGTTCCGTGGCAGATTTCCGACGAGTTGTCCTCCGGAAACTGTAGAGGCGTCCTGCGGCGCAGGCGGGCCGGGAGCTGGAGAGACCGATGCCGGGCGACGATTCACCGAAGCTGGCGAGCCTGGCCGGGGTCCGACAGTGGTAGGAGTTGATTGCTGTG
>DATGVV010000182.1:0-2449 GCA_035299885.1 Chloroflexota bacterium
CGCCGTCGGTCGCCATCCAGCCCACGTCGGGCGAGATGAAGTCTGCGTCTACTTGATGGTTTGTAGCGCGTGCTCCGTGTCTGGCAGTCCAAGTCCTCCCGCCGTCGGATGTCGCCTGTGTTTGCGTGAAATTTCCGGCCGGCGACATAACAAAGAAGTAAGCCTCGTCTGGTGTAGTTGCGGCCACGGAACTCGGGTAGCCGGGCATCCCGAAGCCGGCCGCGGTCTGAGCGAGCGGCAAAGTGTCGGCAGCCAGGCACGCGCCTGGCTGCGCGAGTGCAAGCTGCCAGTGATCGCCGCCGTCATGAGTCACGTAAACCAGGTAGGCCTTCTGAGATGCACATCCGGAACCGACGTCCAGCATGAGCCAGGCGTCACGCTCGGAAGCGAGCCACATCCGAGCTATCACGCCTTGGCGCCATCGCTGACCGGGCGGTAATGGAGGCTGCCATTGATAGTCCCAATGCGCACCATCCGTCGTCTTGTAGACGCGGCCGTTCTGGTCAACCACCCAGCCAAGCTCAGCGCTCCAGAACGCAAGTGCCCCGAGTTGACCCGGCGCTCCCAGCTGAACATCCCAGCTGTGTCCTCCATCCTGGGTGGCGACCAAGCGATGCGCCTGGGCCTCGATCCCATATCCGCGCGTTGCGTCGAGCATCTGGACAACAGGACCGCGTATGTTTCCGGCGCCCGCGAACGTCCGGACCGGGGTTGGAGTCCATGTTTGGCCGCCATTAGTCGTGGTCACGAGGGACTCGTATGAAGAGCCAGTGCCTGGCTCCTGCAGCAGCCAGCCTCTGTCATTGCTTACGAAGGCAAGCCCGAGGATATTTGAGCCAGCTAAATACGTCCTCTGCCAGGTTGCGCCGCCATTGGTGGTCCCGTAGAGGGAATCCTTAAGGGCCACCCAGCCTTTCGTCGCGGACGAGAATTGGATTGTCGAGAAAGCGTGCTTTGGCCCTAATGTCGGTCTTGCCGAGACCGAAGGCTCTGCCGAGCTTGGTGCGCACGCCGCGCCGCTCATCGCGACGAGCAGCAGCAGGGCGATCGCTCGGAATCGCCGCTCGTCCCTCATATCGGTGCCGATTGTATTCGTCCGTGGCCTGGCACCTGGCCCTATGATCGGCACCAGATGGAGTGCTCTGGGCGGAGCCGGATGAAAGCCCAATATGCCGGGCTGCCACTGCTGCTAGCGCTTCTGGCAGCGTGTGGCTCCAAGCAGCAGCCGATCATCAGTTCCGCTGGCACTGGGAATGCACAAGCTAACCAAGCAAGCGTGTCGGCGTCATCTCTGGGTTCAGCCTCGGCCGTGGACACGCCGCCAGCTGGCGGGCCTCTGCCGGCCCCAGCCGCCGCCGCCACTGCTGCCAACAGCGCTGAGTCGCGCCAAGACCTCCGCACGGTGCTGTTCGTCGATGGGAATCGCGGTTGGGTTGCTGGCGCAAACCTCATCCTTGCGACAGGCGACGGTGGGCAGAACTGGGCGGTGCAATACCTGGGTCCGCAGGTCATCTACCATCTTGACGCGATCGATGCCCTGCACGCTTGGGCCGTAGGAGAACACCAATTACTCCGAACGACCGACGGCGGACGAAACTGGCAGGCCGCCGGAGAGCCGGGGGCACCAGTGGAAGCCGTGCACTTTCTCAGCGCCTCGGTTGGTTACGGTGTGGCAGCGGGGGCCTTATACCAGACACGTGATGGCGGCGTTACGTGGCACCCAGTCGCGACGCCAATCCCAGTGGGCGGGCAGTGCTTCGTCAACGAGAGCACCGGGTGGATCGTTAATGTAAACGGCTTCACTGCAGGACAGTCCCCGCCCCAAACAGGAACTCGGATGTTCACCACCACTAGCGCAGGCCAGGCCTGGCGCGAGGTCCCGCTGCCTCAGTCTTCGGATTCGGGTTATCCACTACCACAGCAGCTGCAATGCGTAGCGCCTGGCGTTCTGTGGGACCTTGTCCTAGGCTCCGGCTACGCCGGAGGTCAAGGCTACTGGTTCTATCGCAGCCCTGATGGAGGCCAAACCTGGCAGGAGGTCGTCGCTAATCCGGGCAGTGGCAATCCACGAGCGCCAGGGCCAGTCGCCGGGGCACTATCCACAGTCAACGGAAGCACGGCCTACCTTTCCGGAATGTGCGGGCCCTGCAGCTTGCCGCCGGCGCCGACCTCGAGCTGGCCGGCGCCGCTCGCGATCGGCAGGACTACCGATGCCGGCGCCACGTGGCAAAACTTCTCGATCCCCGATATGCCGTACACCCTTAACGACATCGCTTTTGTGGACCCAAACACTGGCTGGCTTGTGGCTCAGCGGTCTTCTGTGGCGGTCGGCGAGTCGGCAATTCTGACGACGCGAGACGGCGGTCGGACCTGGAACCGGCAGTTCACTCTGGGCGCTCCCAATCCCACACCGACTCGTCACTCCTCAGCGACCCCATCGTCATGCAGC
>DATGVV010000183.1:0-6522 GCA_035299885.1 Chloroflexota bacterium
GTCCAAACCGTACGAACTCCCATTGATGATGTGTAGGCAGACTCGCCATGGGCGTAGCCGTGGACGGGTGTGCGACTGGCCGCCACCGAAAGCTTGTTGCCCAGCCCCCCAAGCAGCCGGACGCCGACCAATTCAAAAACGTTGCGTACCAGTTCGAATAACATAGGGTGGTCGAATACCCGTAGCCAGCGGCCCGGTGGGTGACCGTATTTGACGAGATAGCGGGTAGACACAAATCCGTGAAAGCCGCGCGCCCCGAAAAAATGCCGGAGAGCGGGCGCGTCGAAGCGCACGACGAAATTGCCGGCGTCTTCCTCCGCCGGGATCAGCCGCAGCCGTATGGCCAGCTTGGTGAACACGGCGTTTGCCGGTTCAGTTATGATGACGCCCCTTCGAGCCACCCGGGCCATTTCGGCTATCGCGATCCAGGGATCGGGCAGATGATGCAGTCCATCGTGGACGAAGCTCACATCAAAGCTGTCATCGGCGAACGGCAATCGCTCGCTATCCCCACGTACCAAGCGATAAGAGAGCCCATAGATCCCGGCCCGCTCCCGTGCTCGAAGCAGCGCACCATGCGAAATGTCCAGCGCCACGACCTCGGCCCCCAGCCGCCCCATGAATTCCGCGTCCATGCCTGAGCCACAGCAGAGGGACAGGACCCGGCAACCACCCACCCCTCCGGGAAGCAACGCCACCGCCCGGCCCAGCTTGAACTCCATGAGGTAGCGGTAGAATCTGCTCTCGCCGTGTGGTCGGTGTATCTCGAATGCTGGACTGCCGAGGTCATCGAAGTGCTCCGCCTGATGTTGCTTTTGTCCTTCGGTCACGCGCAGGCCCGCGCTACCTGACTTCAGGAGTCCCGCCCGATCACGCCCAGGGGACCTCCACTGCCAGACCGTCGGTCGCCAAGTTCCGCGCGGTCGGGCTGTTGTTGACTTCTTCATTGACCAGTTGCTGGCTGGCGGCAGGTGTAGGGCTAAGTACGTATCGAAGCGAAGACCATGCCGCCTCAGGACGTGCCCTGAACAGCTTTGGCCACACGACGCGGGCAGTCTGGAACAGAAAGAACAGGTACTGCCAAATGGTCCAGTTCCGAACCCACCACACGTCGGCCATGACGCGGTCGAGTTCCGGCGCCTGTCGCGGCAGAAAGCGCCATGGCCCGGTGAGTCCCGGAAGCACGGCCAGCAGCACTTCATCCCAGCCTTCGTACAGGGCTCGCGCCTCCACGGATAGTGGTCGTGGACCGACCAGCGCGAGCTGCCCGCGCACAACGCCGAGGAGCGCTGGAGTGATCCGAGCCAGGCCACGCCCGCCAATTTCGGGAGCCAACACTCGCATCGTGACCGGCCGGCCGCCTCGACCCAGGACCAGATGGCTCTGCATTACGGGCCGGACGCCGCGTAGACGAGCAATACTGGCTGACCAGGCCATAGCTGGCAAGAGCGCCACCAACAGCAGCCCAGCCACCACGCGATCGACGGCTGCTTGCAGCACCGCATCCAAGCTGGATAGCCGTGCCGAGTGCAGCCGCAGAAGCGGGACATAGGCCAGTGGTGCCGCCTCGACGCCGTACACGCTGAAGTCGTAGTTGGTCGGCGCCAGGCGGACCTCCAATTCAGACTCGTCATGCGACACTTGGCCAAGACGGGTCAGAAGTTGCTGGCTCTCCCAGCTCAAGGCTGACGGGACGACCACCAAGAGATCGGCGCCGAGGTGCTTGGCCAGCACCGACGCCTCGCGGGGGTGGCCGAGCACCTGGAATAAGACATCACTCTCAACGGAGCGCTCCGGGTCTGTCCATTGCTCGGCAGCCGCATAGTCGTCCAAGAACCCAAGCACCCGCAGCCCTTGCTTTTGAGGGGCATGGAGCTGCTGAGCAATGGCTCGACCATGGTCATTGGCCCCGACCACAATGACCTGGCGCACGAACCAACCACGGCTGCGCAGTCGGTAGGCGACCCGACGCAGGATAAACCGGCCGGCCCAAACGAACACGATGGCCGAGCCCCAGAAGGCCAGCAGCCAGCCTCTGGAGACCAGCGGAGCAGAGCCGTACAAAAAGCTCGCTGCCGCAACGAGAAGCGTCCCATACGTACAGCCGCTCACCACGCGGGCGTATTCCTCGGGACCGCCAAGCAAGACTGGTCGAGCGTAGGCGCGCCGCAGATACAACAGGACCAGCAGCACCGGAATAAGCCCGGCGGCAACCAGCGCATAACGTTCACGGTCGAAGCCAGGCTGTGGCAACAGGGCCAGTCGCATGCGGACGGCAGCCGCGACAAGGAAAGCGGCACCTAACATGATGGCGTCCGCCACCAGCAGCCAGGCAACGTAGAGCCGCCACTGATGATGATTAGGCATAGCGCATCATGTCGTCTGTTAGCGTTGTCATCGGACGGGGACGTGCAAGCGAGTTCATGAGGACTTGGGCGCCGCCGCGCTCGAAATGGTAGTCCATGCGGTACAATCCGGCGGCCTCCAGCGCATCGGTGACCGCTCGCTGCTTGAGCCGTTCGCAGTACAGCATCAAGAAGCCGCCGCCTCCGGCGCCAGCCAGCTTGCCGCCGGTCGCGCCCCGTTCACGAGCCAAGGCGTACAGCTCGTCGACGCGCCCGGTGCTGATGCCATCAGCTAAGCACTTCTTGCGCTCCCAAGTCTCCCCGAGCAGCTTTCCAAATGCATTGAGATCCCCTCGCTCGAAACAGCGTCTGGTCTCGGCAGCAGCCTCTTTGATGAAGTGCAGCGCAGCGATTGTCTCTCTATCAGCTTGGGCTGTCGCTCGCTGCTGCTCCCGGAGGATGGTGTTGGCGCTCCGTGTCGCGCCGGTAAAGAACAGCAGAAGGTTTTGCTCGAGCTCGTGAATGGTGTCTGGCGAGATGGCCAGCGGCTCAACGTCAACCCCGTCCGATGAAAAGGAGAATGCGTTGAAGCCACCATGGGCCGACGCGTACTGGTCTTGTTTGCCGATGGGCGCTCGCAGCTTGTCGAGCTCCAGGGTGCACGCGCACTCAGCAACCTGAGCCGGCGTTAAGCGACGGCCTTGCAGCGTCGAAAGAGCCTTGACCAGGGCAACCGCCACCGCGCCTGACGAGCCGAGCCCCGTCCCCGGGGGGATCTCCGACGCTAAGAACAGACCGATGCCGTCCTCGCAGCGAAACTCATGGAGCGCCGCCTTGACCAGGCCAAGATCGCCGTCCCACACAGGCGCCTCGCCTGAGCGGTGGCGATAGAACGCCCGATAGTCTGACGAGGTGAGCTGGACATGATCGCGCCCGCTGAGGTTCAGGAAGACGTAGAAGTACTTGTCGATCGTAGTGGAAACGACCAGCCCGCCGTACTGCTCGTAGTAGGCCGGGAGATCCGTACCACCCCCGGCCAAACTCAGTCGGATCGGCGCGCGGACGATGATCACGGATCACGCTTCTAAGCGAATCGACCCGGCGCGTCGCAGCACGGCGGACGGAGATGGCGCTCATTACCGTACGCTTGCCTTGGGCTCATTATGGCCTGGCAAGTCTACGCCCGACGCTCGCGCAGCGCTAGGGCCGTCTCGCTCACGGTAGCTCATGCAGATTGCTCATGCTAATCTCCGCGATTTCGGCAAGTGAACGGTCGCCATAAGGGAATACCTGAGGAGGGTACGGCCACAGCCTACGCTCAGCACAGGGCAGTTTCTCGAACCGCCCTCCAGGGGATTGCTCATATCGATAGCCGAATCTCGGCACCTCAGAATGAGGTAACTTCGCCTATTCGGCCTGGCGCAGGAGTGCCATGATGACCGCCGGACGCTACCACAGCGCACGGGCGCAACGGTCGGAGGCCAATGGCACTGGAAAGTACCGGCATCGAGTCGTGGGACGGTCCGACCCTAAATATGAGCTTCGCTTCACGACCCCATACTGCCGCCTGGGATCACTTGGACGAGCTTGCTGCAGTCCTGCGACGGGTGCCGTTCCGGCCAGTGGCCGAAGCTGTCGACATCCTTCTCGAGGCGCGGGCCCGTGGACGCCGAGTGTACGTTATGGGGAACGGCGGCAGCGCCGCTACCGCTAGTCACCTGGTGAATGATCTGGTGAAAACCTGCCGTGTCGATGGCTACGAGCCGCTCAAGGCTTTCGCCTTGTCCGACAACATCGCCCTTATAACGGCGTGGGCCAACGATGCCGGTTACGAGTTCGTGTTTGCTGAACAGATTGCTGCATTCTGTGGGCCTGAGGACGTGGTCATCGCCATCAGCGCCAGCGGGAACTCGCCGAACATCGTCAATGGGCTGAAAGCCGCTGCCGCTCGGGGTGCGCGCACTATCGCCCTCGTCGGCTTTGATGGAGGGACGGCCAGCCAGCTCGCAGATGTGACCATTCATGTGCAGTGTCATGACTACGGCTTGGTCGAGGATGTACACGGCGCGATAGGGCACGCCTGGACGGCCGCCATTCAGCAGGCTCTTCTGTCGCACGGAGAAGGATGAAGGCCCTGATTCTGGCCGCAGGAGAGGGCACGCGGCTGGGAGCTCTGACTCGAGGTCGCCCCAAGCCGATGCTCCCTGTGGGCGGGCGACCGCTCCTCGAGCACCAGTTGGACCTGCTCCGCCACCACGGAATCATCGAGGTGGCTATCAATCTCCACTACAAGCCGCAGTCCATCGTGGAATACCTCGGCGACGGCTCGCGTTTCGGCGTGTCTATCACCTACTCATCAGAAACTCGCCTGCTTGGTTCAGCCGGCGCAGCCAAACGGCTCGGCTGGTTCTTCAGGGACAGTTTCCTCGTGATGTATGGCGATCTGCTCACCGACCTAGACTTGAGCCTGTTAATGGAGCGGCACCGGACGAGCAGTGGGCTGGCCACGTTGGCTCTATGTTCACCCGATGATCCGACCCGCTGCGGGATGGTGGAAGTCTCAGCGGAAGGGCGAGTCCGAGAATTTATCGAGAAACCGACGGCCGAAGTGGTGCAGGGCCATCTGGCAAATGCCGGCATTTACGTCCTCGAGCCCGAGGTGTTGACCTATATCCCGCCCGACAGACCGTGGGATTTTGGCTACGATGTTTTCCCCAGCATGCTGGCTCTCGGGTTACCGCTGTTCGCGTACCAGGTTCCTGGTTACGTGTTGGACATCGGAACGCCGGACCGTTATGCGCAGGCAGAGGTCGATCTCAGCGCGGGCTTGCTCGTCCCGGCGTGAGCCAAGGCGTCAGTGGGCATTGCCCAGGCGCGGATTCGGCTGACGTTGGATCACCCAGTATGCCGCTTCATCCTAGGCCAGACGCACCCGCAACCGGCGCGGTTCCTCCCAGCGGGGCAGTCGCGACTGCCCGTGACTTCTCTCCCTTCAATGGCCTAGGGACTCTCGGCAAGGTTGGACGTGGTAAACACCGTCCCTGGCGCGCCACTTCCATGGTAAGTTAGAGCAGAGCTGACGGGGTCGAAAGACGGGGTCGAAAGCCCTTGACATTTGGGTCAATGATCAGCGAGTATGGGGCGGATTACAAGCGGAGGCGGCATACGAAAAGGCTACTGCTGAATCTTGGGCTGGCTGGCTCCTTGGCGCTTAGCATGGCAGTAATCCACGGGGTGGTTATAGCCCAAGCCGCGGGCACGACCTCCGCAACCGTGTCGTCCGACACAGATCCTAATCACGGCAATGCCTGCCATAAAACGCACCAGGATGATCACGGCCCCAAGAAGTGTCGTGTCGGTTGACCTTGGTTTCGGGGCGGGATTGAGCCGAGAGCCGACGCTGCACCTTCGTCATTCTGCACACGTCTTGAGTCAGCGCTACCGCAGTTATTGGTAGTTTGAACTGACCGGTTCTGTTACCGATCAGAACTGCTCCCACGCACTCGAGATCATCGTGTCGAATAAATCCGCAACCGGCTGGTCGGGCGTCCAGGTTTGCGCATTTCGGCAAGACCCCCTACGCCAATTCCCCTTGTTCCACGCTCACTTCTGAGGCATCATCGGCAGGTGTTGCACGTTGGTGTGCCCGCCAGGCCTGGCACTAGCCAAGTAGGCGTTCTCTGGTAGATCCCGGCGTGAAATCGAGAGTCATGGGAAGGACTTGGCTGCGTACCAGTAACCGTGATCATCCCAGCCTGGGTGCCGCTGACACGCTTGGCGCCTGCCTAGAAGCCCTTCGACAGCAAGGCTTGCCTGGTCCCGCAGGAGAGGTCTTTGTGGTCGACGATCGCGCAAGGGACAACTCGGCCGCCATCGCCCGCCAGGCGATGGCGAGGTACTGTTGTTCCTAGACGCCGATACCATGCCCCAACCGGCTGGCTTCAGGAAATGCTTTCGCCCTTAAGCGATCCCCTGGTGGCGGGAGGTCAAAGGCGCCTACTGCACCACCCAGCGCTCGCTTGTAGCTCGTTTTTGCCAGCTCGAATTCGAACAGAAGTACGGCCGCTTGGCCCACTCGCGGTACGTGGATTTTGTCGAACCTTTCCGGCCAGGTCCTCACCGACAACTACGGCGGCGATAGTTGCGGCGGCAACCCACCCCATCCCCGGCCGAGATG
>DATGVV010000184.1:0-4792 GCA_035299885.1 Chloroflexota bacterium
GCTGGCGGCCGCCGCGACGTCGCCGGCCGCCGCTGCCAGTGCGGTGAGCGCCTGGCCAACGTGGCGCTGAAACTGAAGGTGCAGCTCGGTGGGTGGCGGCTGGTGCAGAGCCTCGGCGACCAGCTGCGCGGGCGTCGGCAGCCGCACGCCAAACGGCAGAGCGCTGTTCTCCTGCTCGGCTTCAGCCAGCGCCCTCACCAGCGTGGAGTCGACGAGCACCGGCAGCCGTGGCAGTTCTCGGGCGGGCAAGCTGTCAGCCTCGCGAGGCACCAAGCTGTCAGCCATCAGCTTTCAGCACGGGAAGCATGCAGGACGCGGCAGTGCCAGGGCATGTAACTGGATTATCGGCTGCCACCTTACCCCTCCTGAAGCAAGCGCGCCCAAATGGCCGTCAGCTGACGGTTGACGGCTGACGGCTGATAGCCTCGAGCACCAGCCTTTCGGAGCGCTGCTCGTCCCAGGGCTGGCCGTCGTAGCCGCCCCACCAGTGCGTGATGTGCAGGCCGGCCGCGGCCAGCCGATCGCGCAGCTCGGCGGGCGTCCAGTAGCGCGCCTCGAAGCTGGCGTGGGTAGGCTCACCGGCGCCGGTGTAGTAATCGTACTCCGTCGCGCAGCAATGGGTCTGGCGATCGCAGCGCCAGCGCTCCGTCACGTGGACGGCCTGGCCTGCCAGCGTCAGATCATGAGTCAGCAGCCGCGAGCCGCGGCGCTCTTCATCGGGCCGGAACCACAGCGCGTCCAGGACGAAGCGGCCGCCCGGCGCCAAGTGCCGCGCCACGCCGGCCAACGCACGGCTGCGGTCCTCGTCGGCCGTCAGATGGCTGAACGGATCGTCCGGCGCCACGATGGCCTCGAAGCGGCGCCGCAGCGCCAGCTGGCGCATATCGGCCACCACAAGCGAGACGGCATGAGTGTCCAGCCGCTGGCGGGCTCGCTCCAGCAGTTCGGGGCAGAGGTCGATGCCCACCACCCGCGCGCCACTCTCAGCCAGCACCCGCGTCACCCGGCCGCCGCCGCAGCCAAGCTCCAGGATCGAACCAGCCCGCGCGCGGCGGCCGACTTCCAGCCAGAACCGTTCGTCGCCGCGGCCGGCCAGCTCGGCGTCCAGGAACGGCCCCACCACCCCGTAATAGCGGCGCAGGTCGTAAACTAGGTTTTGCACGCTTCGCCGATTGCCATAGTCAACAATGTCAGGTGAACAGGTCAATGGTTGACGAGACGCAGCGCGCGTTAGTGTCCCTGAAGGCGCTGAACGGGGACATCGGCCGAGTCCAGATATGGTTCGAGCCGGCTGTGCTCGACAAATACCGCGGCCAAGCCGGCGTCCGGGTTATGCGCACCAACACGGCCGGCCGCATTCGATCCGCTGGCTGGACGCTCGACTTCGGCATCGCCGATGGCGACGGCCTGATCCACGCCCCACTGTCAGACGTCACGCAGCGGCTGCCCGAGGGCGAGCGGGAGCATTGGGCGCAGCACGTCTCCACATTGCCGGCGAGCCGCAACTTCCTACTGATGCGCTTTGGCGGCGGCGCGTGCATCGACGACGGAGAACTTCGAGACTGGACATAACGGGAATCATCACAGGCATAGGAAAGGAGCGCAACTGCAATGGCTGATTACGCAAATCCGGCGGCACTGGTCACCACCGACTGGGTGGCGCAGCACCTGAACGACCCCAAGGTCCGCCTCCTGGAGGTGGATGTGGACACCACCGCGTACGATCAGGGGCACATCCAGGGCGCGATAGGCGTCAACTGGACGACCGAGCTGGAAGACACTATCCGGCGCGATATCCCAACCAAGGAGAACTGGGAGAAGCTGCTCAGCCGTGCCGGCGTGTCGCCGGACACCAAGATCGTGTTCTACGGGGACAACAACAACTGGTTTGCCGCGTTCGCCTACTGGGTGACCAAAATGTACGGCCACCAGGACGTGGCGCTTATGAACGGCGGCCGTAAGAAGTGGGAGCTAGAAAACCGGCCGCTTACCAAAGATCCGCCAAAAGTCAGCGCCACGAATTACAAGACCAAGGATCTCGACCCCGCCTTCCGCGCTCTCTATGACGACGTCCGCAAAGGGTACGTCGGCGCACCGGCGGGCAAGGCCCTGGTCGACGTCCGCTCACCGGCCGAGTTCAGTGGCGAGATCATCGCCCCGCCCGGCCTGCCGGAGACGGCTCAGCGCTGCGGCCACATCCCGGGCGCGCAGAACATCCCTTGGGGCCAGGCCGCCAACGAGGACGGCACCTTCAAGTCAGCCGACGAGCTGAAGGCCCTGTACGAGGGCAAGGGCATCACTCCCGAGAAAGACGTGGTGGCCTACTGCCGCATCGGCGAGCGCTCCTCGCACACCTGGTTCGTGCTGAAAGAGCTGCTCGGATACCCCAAAGTCCGCAACTACGACGGCTCCTGGACGGAGTGGGGCAGCGTCATTGGGGCACCGATCGAGAACCCCGCCGGAGGCTCCATCCGTTGAACAAAGCCCAGGTGACCGTGACCGAGACATCGCTTCCCCCGCACCACTATCTGCACGGTACCCCGCATACCGTCGTGAGCCGCCTGTTCCGCTTCGAGCTGCCCAGCGGCACCGCCGAGGTCGATCAGACGGACTACGGCCATCCGGGCCGGTTCAACCCCTGTCATGCCAAAACCATCCCGCCACCGCTGCAGGCCAAAACCGATCAGCTCGTGGCCGTGGCGGAGGGACTAGCCGCGCTGCTGTAGGTCTTCTGGGGCGCTGTCAGTACGCCGCCAGCCGCCTGACGCCGTCCAGGATGCGCTCGGCGCTGGGCAAGTAGGCGTGCTCCAGCACCGAGCTGAAGCTGAAGTGCACGTCCGGGCTGGCGATGCGCACGATCGGCCCGTCCAGGTACTCGAACGCCTCCTCGCTCAGCAGCGCCGACACCTCGGCGCCGATGCCGCCAGTCTTAGTGTCCTCATGCAGCACGATGCACTTGCTGGTCTTCTTGACTGAGTCCAGGATGGCCTGACGATCGAGCGGGCAGAGGGTCCGCAGGTCCAGCACCTCGACGGATATGCCCTCCCGGTCGGCAAGGTCGGCTGCTTCGAGCGCTTTGTGGACCATGGCGCCGTAGGTCACGATAGTCATGTGCTTGCCCTCGCGCCGCACTGCGGCCACGCCAAACGGGAGCGCGTCATCCGAGAGCGAGTCCGCCTTCTGGCGGCGATAGAGGTACTTGTGCTCGAAGAACAGCACCGGGTCGGGATCGCGAATGGCGGTCAGCAGCAGGCCCTTGGCGTCCTCGGCGGTGGCCGGCGTGGCGATCTTGAGGCCGGGCACGTGGAAGAACAGCGCCTCCACGCACTGTGAATGGAAGGGGCCGCCGTGCACGCCGCCGCCAAAGGGCGCCCGCACGGTGATGGGGCAGCTGAACATACCCTCCGTCAGGTAGCGCACCTTGGCGGCCTCGTTAATCAGCTGGTTCATGGCCGGGTGAATGTAGTCGGCGAACTGGATTTCGGCCACCGGGCGCAGGCCATTCAGGGATGCGCCGATGCTGACGCCCACGATGCTCGACTCGGCCAGCGGCGAATCGATCACCCGCTCCCGGCCGAACTTGTCGAGGAACCCCTCGGTCGCCCGAAAGACGCCGCCCTCGCCGACGTCCTCGCCCAGCACGATCACCGATGGGTCGCGCTCCATCTCCTGGTACAGACCTTCTCGGACAGCTTCGATGAAGGTCGGCATCGCTAACTCTCGGCGAACAGGTGCTTGAGGATGTCGTCAGGCTTCGCCTCGGGCGCGTTTTCGGCCTCGTCGGCGGCGCGTTGGGCGACGTCCTTGACCTCGGCATCGATGGCCACCATGCTAGCCTCATCCAGGATGTGGCGCCGCAGCAGCGCCTGGCGGAAGGCATCCATCGGATCGTGGCGCTGCAGCGCCTGGCGCTCTTCCTCTGAGAGGTAACGCCGGTCGTCATCGTCGCTGGAGTGCGGGCGAAGCCGGCGCAGCTTGGCTTCGACCAGGGTCGGCCCCCCGCCGCCGCGCGCCTTCTCCACGGCCGTGCAGGTGACGCGGTAGACCTCTTCCGGATCGGTGCCATCGATGCTGACGCCGTCGAAGCCGTAGGCCCGCGCCCGATCGGCCACGTTCACGACACCCATCTGGCGGGCAACCGGGACCGAGATGGCGTAGCCGTTGTTCTCACAGAAAAAGATGATCGGCAGCTTGTGGATGCCGGCCCAGTTCATGCCCTCGTGGAAGTCGCCTTCGCTGGTGGCGCCATCGCCGAAGTAGACGATGGTCACCGCGTCCTCGCCTTTGAGCTTCGAGGCCAGGGCGGCGCCGGCCGCCTGTGGGATCTGGGTGCCCACCACGCTGGTCACCGGCATCATCTTCAGATCCTTGTGGATCAGGTGCCAGGGCAGGTGGCGGCTGCTGCCGTTGACCGGCGTTGGCTTGCCGAAGGAGCTGAAAAAGAGGTCCCGCGGCTCCATGCCCAACGTCAGGGCGACGCCGATATCTCGATAGTAGGTGAAGATGACGTCGTGCCCCGGCAGGAGCGCGAAAGCGCTGCCGACCTGGGCCGCTTCATGTCCCCGACAGGAAGCGACGAAGGGCAGACGGCCCTGGCGGTTCAGGGTCCAAGCCTTCTCGTCGACGGCCCGGGTGAGGGCCATCAGGCGGTAGAGTCGCCGGAGGTCATCCTCCGAGAGGTCTGGGCTGGCCGGCTCCTTGATGGAGGCGGTACGCGGGTGGGGGCTAACGACCATTTCGCGCATCACGCTCATGTGGCAGGCAACACTCCTTCGTGCTCCTTGGAAGCCAA
>DATGVV010000185.1:0-3535 GCA_035299885.1 Chloroflexota bacterium
CTCCACGGCGCCAGCACCTTAGGAGCATAGTCCCCAGCCATCCCCTCTCCCGCCGCCACGGGAGAGGGTTAGGGTGAGGGCCTTAGGACGATGCGGCCAACTCCCGGCGCTTAGCCTCGCAGTCCGTGCAGGGGCACATCATGCGCAGGTTGCGGAATGTGAAGATGCCCGTATGGTGGCCATCCTGCCAGACGGGGCTGACGCCGTAGCCGCCGACAAGCTGCAGGTCCTCCAGGTTGGTTTGCTGCGGCGTTAGGTCGGTGGTGTACGCCAGCGATCCAGGAATGCCACCTTCCCCGGCGCATGAGGCGCAGGGGCAGTGCCAGCGCAGCCACTCGTACGTCAGCTCACTCTCGTGGCCGTCGTTCCAGGTGATTTTCATCGCCTTGCGCTGCGCGTCGCCGGCGATCGACACCGGCGCGATGCCTTCGAAGGGCTCTTTGCCGCTCACCATGGCGGAATATACCGCGCACTACCAAGCGCTAAGCTTTCTGCACGTATGAACGACTTCTATAAGAAGGTCGAAGACATCATCAAGCAGGGCGAGACCGTGGCCGTGGCCACCATCGTCAACGCCCGCGGCTCGGTGCCGCGTGAGGTCGGCGCCAAGATGCTCATCCGCCGCAGCGGCGAGTTCGATGGCACCGTGGGCGGCGGCTGCGGCGAGGCCGACGTCTTCCGCGCCGCGGTCGACGTGATCGAGACCAAGCAGCCCCAGATGGTGCACGTCGACCTCACCGACGAGATCGCCATGCGTACCGAAGCGGTCTGCGGCGGGCACATGGACATCTTCGTCGAGCCCTGGTTCCTGCCGGAGAAATGACCTTGTCATGCCGAACGTAGTGAGGCATCCGTCCCATGCTGGCGGGCTGGAAGGCGGCCGATTCCTCGCTGTGCTCGGAATGACAAACCCGTAATGCTGGAGCTGACCGGGGCGATCACCGCCGCCCTGGAGGCGCACCGCGCGGCGGCGCTGAACACCATCGTCTCGGTCAAAGGCCGCCCACCCGTGCTGGTGGGCGCCAAGATGGTGGTCACTTCCGAGGGCCATCGCACCGGCAGCCTGGGCGACGCCGCCCTCGACGAGCGCGTCCTCGAGGACCTGCGCCAGGTGATGGAGACACGCAAGGTCCAGGTCATGAGCTACGAGCTGGCTCCCGGCCAGAGCGCCGAGGTGTTCTTCGAGCTGTTCATGCCGCCGCCCCAGCTGGTGGTCGTTGGCGCCGGCCACATCGCCGTGCCGCTGGCCGCGATGGGCAAGATGCTCGATTACGAGGTGGTGGTCATCGACGACCGCGTCACCTTCGCCAACAAGACGCGCTTCCCAACTGCCGACAAGATCATCGTTGGCGACTACGAAGAGTCAGTCATTAACCTGGACCTGACGCCCTCCACGTTCGTGGTGCTGGTTACGCGCGGACACCGCCACGACGTGCTGTCGCTGCGCAAAGTCATCCAGAAGCCGCTGGCCTACATCGGCATGATCGGCAGCCGCCGCCGGGTCTTTGCCGTGCTCAAGCTGCTGAAGGACGAAGGCGTGTCACTCGAGCACATCGCCAAGGTCCGGGCCCCCATCGGCATCGACATCGGCGCCCAAACCCCGGCCGAGATCGCCATCTGCATCCTGGCCGAGATTATCAGCGTCTGGAACGGCGGCAAAGCCACCGGCATGTCCGATGAAGCCCGCCCCAAGTTCCTGCGTGCCCTCCAAAAAGGCGAGCCAGAGCCAGAAGACTGAATCCCCTCTCCCTTTGGGAGAGGGTTAGGGTGAGGGTCGGGCATAATCCCAGGCCATGGACCTTGGCCTGAAGAACAAAGTGGTCGTGCTCACGGGCGGGAGCATGGGCATCGGCTACGCCTGCGCGCACCTGTTTGCCGAGGAGGGCGCCCGGCTGGCCATCGCCGCCCGCCAGAAAGACAGGCTCGAGGCGGCCGCGCAGCGGATTCACGAGGAAACGGGCGCGGAGGTGCTGCCGGTCTCAGCCGACATGACCAACACGGAGGACGTGACCCGCTTCGTCGGCGCGGCGCTGCAGCGCTACGGCCGCATCGACGTGCTGGTCAACGTCGCCGGATCGGCGCCCGGCGGCTTGGTAGAGGACCTGACAGACGAGGCCTGGTGGGGGTCGCTGAACCTCAAGTTCCTGGGCTACGTGCGCACGATCCGCGAGGTCGCGCCGATCATGGTCCAACAGGGCGGCGGCCGCATCCTGAACTTAATCGGCAACGACGGCAATAAGCCGGCTTACTGGGAGCTTGCGCCCGGCGCGGCCAACGCCGCTGGCCACAACCTCACCCAGGCGCTGGCCGAGCAGTACGGCAAGCACAACATCCTGATCAACGCCGTAAACCCCGGCCCGGTCGGCACCGAGCGCTGGGACGGCCTGGGGAAGGCCATGGCCCGTGACAAGGGCATCACCCAGGAGGAGGCGCACCACCTGGCCGTGCACAGCCTGCCGCTGGGCCGCATCTGCACGCCCCAGGAGGTGGCCCGGCTCGTCGTCTTCCTGTGCTCCGAGCAGAACACCTACATCACCGGCGCGCTTGTCCCGATTGACGGCGCCCAGCGCAAGGCGTTAATGGACGTGTAGGCGTCAGGCGTCAGCTGATAGCTCGTCAGCAGCTCAGGGCGTCGATTGGGTAGTCCAGCACGTATTTGATGTACACGCCGTCGTAGTACAGCCAGCGCTTCTGGGTGCCTTCGCGCACCGCCTTCTTCACGGCCTCCTGGATCTCCGCCGTGGTGGCGTACTTGCCGACCAGGTCGTAGATGCGGCCGCCGTGCTCCTGATCGGCCTCGTAGTGGAGCGCGAAGAAGCGGATGTCCTGCTCCGACATCTTGTACTTATCGCGGAGCGCGGGCAGGATCTTGTGGCACATAGTCGGCATCTGCGATTCCATGCCGATGTGCATCCCCGCCGCCGACTCGATCCACGGCTGGTGAGTGGAGATGCGCGTCAGCCAGTCCTTGAGGCCCCAGGTGGTTGGCAGCGGCTTCGAAGCCTTGATCTCCTCCGGAGAGACGCCGCAGGCCTTGGCGAAAGCCAACAGGATGTTCACGTGCGGGTCGTTGGGGTCCTCTTCCTCGCTCAGGTTCTCCATGATCGTGGCGCGCGCGTCCGGCTCCGGACAGTTGGCGTAGGTCGCCGCCAGGAAGGCCCATAGATCCTTGGTGAAGTGATAGTGCTCTTGCGCCCAACGGCCCAGCACCTCTTTGGGCAGCGTGCCCGCGGCCCATGCCTCCACCAACGGGTGGTGGATGCAATGGCGCGCGTCGACGATCGCTTTCAGTTCCTGCTTAAGCTCTTCCGCGCTCTGCATAGCATCACACGAATTATCCCGCGCCGCCTTGAACTTCCGGCTGGGAGATAATCCTCCACTCCCCACCAGGTACCCTCACCTAGCCTCTCCCACTGCGGTGAGAGAGGGACTTCTCTATCTCCCGCCTGCGGGCCCATGACGCCTTACGCTGCGACGGATCTATGTCGGGCGCTTCCACTTCTTCTATCAATGCCTTGGGCAGGCGCTGCTCCAG
>DATGVV010000186.1:0-6347 GCA_035299885.1 Chloroflexota bacterium
TACCCGTGATGAAAGATCCCCTACTGAAAGGCCATCCGCTGCACGCGATGCTGTCCGACGTGCCGATCGGCTCCCTGTATACTGCCGCCTAAGGCGATGAGGCTCGCCGCGAGAACGTAGTCCTCGAAACCACCGCTCAGCGGTTGATAGCTTCTACTCACTTCGGTTGAGGGAGGCATCAAATGACGCGTTCTCGCACTCGGTTCCTGTGGCCAGCGGCAGTCCTGGCGCTCACATTGGCGGCCTGCGAGGGAGGGGCGGCGCCCGCATCCAGCTCAGTGCCGTCGAGCGCGGCGGCGAAACCCGCGTCCGCGGCTCCAGCATCTGCTTCGGCCAGCCCCAACTCCGCGCCGGCATCGGCCGCCGCCAAGCCGTCGGCTGCTGCCTCAGCCAGCGCTCTCGCCTCGGCCAAGCCAGCCGCGGCGCCATCCTCGCCGGCGCCCACACCGACGACCCTGCCGGTGGTAGACGCGAATACGACCAAACTACCACTCGCACACATCGACATCCCGCCGGCCAAAGGCAAGACCGGATCCTTCGATATCTTCGACACCGATCAAGCAGCCCACCTGCTGTACGTCGCGGATCGGGCAGGCGGCGGCGTGTCCATCTTCGATGTCTCGACGCCCACGGCCAAATGGGTAAAGACCGTCGAGACACCCAAGAACGCCAACGGTGTGACGGTCGCCAAGAACGTCAACAAGGTCTTTGCGGGCCTGAACGAGGGTGTGGTCGCGGTTATCGACATTAATCCTTCCTCGCCTACTGTGAACACTGTGGTGGCCACCATCAACACTGGCGGCAAGAGCAACGCCAACGAGGAAGATTACGACCCCAACACCAAGAAGCTCTTTATCGAGAACAAGGACGACGGCTTCTTGCACATCATTGATGCCACCACCAACCAGATCGTCAAGAAAATCGACGGTCTCACCCAGCCAGGGCTCGAGCAGCCGCGCTACAACCCGGTAGACAAGATGATGTACATGACCAGCGGCCCGAGCAATCTGATTTACCAGTTCGATCCCAGCACGAACGAGCTGGTCAAAAAGATCGACGTGGTCGAGCCCTGCAGTCCTCAGGGTCTGGCTATCAACCCGTCAACCAACCAGGCATTGTTAGGTTGCGGCAATCAGAAGGATCAGTTCACCGCAATCTGGGACTTCAAGACCTCGAAAGTGATCGCCAAATACGACCAGGTGGGCGCGGGCGATCAGGCCATCTACAGCCCCAAAGCCGATCGCTACTTTTTCGCCGCCGGGAACTACTACCGCGGCGGGCAGCTCGGCATCTTCGATGGGAAGACCGGCAAGTTCATCACCAACGTGCCCACGGCTCGGGGCAGCCACAGCGTAGGCTTCGACGAGACGAACAACATCGTCTACACCGGCGATCAGCTGCCGAACGACGCCGGGTTGTGGAGCTTCCCGCTCCCGAACAAGTAATGGGCTAAGCGGCCGGCACGGGCTCCAGGGCGGCTTCGGTTTCCTCATCGCTGACCCGTGCTACGTCGGGCTGGAAGAAGGTCTGGGCAACGAGCGTGGGTACGACAGCGCTCAAGATGACGACGGTGACTAGGATGGTGTACTGCGTCTGGTCGATGATGTGGTTCGTAAGGCCGAACAGGGCGGAGATCGTGCCGAAGGTCAGACCAGTGCTCATGAGCATCGTGGTGTAGTTCGTCTCACGGAGGGTCAAACCGAACGCGCGTGACGTGGGCCACACACTCGCCGCTTTGCTGATCATCTTGACCAGCAGCAGGGCTAGGATCAGCCCCACCCCGGCAGCCACCGCGGGCAGGCTGACGAACAAACCGGCTTTCAGGAAGTAGAACGGCGTCAGCAGAGCGAAGGCCGTGGACCGCATGCGGTTGACCAGCACTTTGTCGTGCACAAACACGCCAGCCACGACCAAACCCACGAGGTAGGCCGGCAGTACCGCCTCGCTCTTGGCGGTCGTTGCCAGCCCGCCCAGGAGGAAGAGGACCACGAACAGGAACTTGATCTCCGGCTCGGACGCGCGGTTCCCCACCCGGAGCATCAGGCCCCGAAGCAGCCGATTCACAAGCAAGAGCACGATGACCAGGACACCAACGAAGGCCGCCATGAAAGCATTGAAGTTCGCAAAGAAGACGCCCAGCGCCAACACCGTGCCGAGGTCGTTGACGAAGCACGCCGCCAAGATGATCTTGCCCAGCTCGGTCTCGTTCAGGCCCGTTTCGACCATCACCGCGTAGACGACGGCAACCGAGGTCGTGGACAGAGCGATGCCGGCGATGAGCGCCGCGTGGTGGTCCCAGCCGGCAACCAATTCGGCAAAGTGCCAGGCACCCAAAAAGGGCGCCAGGAAGGCGACACTGCCGATGGCCAGCGTGGGCTTCAGGTGGCGGCGGAGGACCTCAGGCTCGATCTCGGCGCCGGCCAGGAAGGTCAGCAGCACCGAGCCGAACCCCGCCAGGACGTCGATCCAGGGCGTAGTTTGCAGCCCCAGAAAATTGCCGCCGATGACGCCCATGGCGATCTCGAGCAGCGCCACCGACACGCCCAGCCGGATGGAGAACAGGCTGGCCAGCAGGGCCAAGCCCATCCACACGGTGAGGACCAGCCAGACGTTGTTGCTGATAAGCGGCGCGAGCACGCAAACCTCCTTCTCGTCCTCTCGGGGAGCAACAGAAAACCCCGGGTGGACGACCACAACGGTCGTTCTCCAGGGGCCATCAGCCTTGCGGGGCGGTTCGGCCGGCTAACGCGGCCGAGCGGGACCCATCGCTCGCTTTCGAAACGATAGCATAGAGCGCGCGCGGGACCTGGTTCAACACGGCTTGGCAGCGAGGGAGCGCCGACCCGAGCCCGTCGAACAAGACTGAGATCCTCGGCCTGCTGGCTAAAGCCGGCTGCATGTTCTGCGCGGACGAGGCGCAGCAGGTCCAGACCTTCTTTTTCTGGTACCTAGCCGAGCAGTACTTCGAAGCCCACGGCATCGAGCAGATGCAGCGCTGACCGGCTTCTGCCAGCGGCATACCAAGCGGCTGCTGCTCGGCCCGCACTCAACCGTGGCCCGCGTCTACGACTGGATGCTGCCGCCGTACCTGGAGCGACTCCGGGCACTGGAGGCCGTCTGCTTTGGCCGCCACCGACCACTCCTGACGGCGCTAATCCCAACTGCGCTCTGCGGCGCCTGCTCGACGGAGGCGCAAGCCGTTGACAGCCGGCTCTCGCGCTTGAAGACAGCGGCCAGTGACCAGGAGGTCCAGATTGCGATAGGCTGTTCGACGGCAGTGTGCGTGGACCACTTCCTGGCCATCGCGCCGCCGCTGACGTGGCCGCAGCTCCGGTTGGCCAGCCAAGCTCTGCTGGCTGAGCTGGAGCACAGCCAAGCGTCCGCAGAGGAGGGCCGCCTGTTGGAGCGCCTCAAGGGCGCCGATGCCGAGGCGAGCCTTCGCCGTCCAGCGGACACCGCCACGCCCGGCCTCACAAGCCGTTCAATGGCCAGTGCAGGCTCGCCTGGAGGGTGGTCGCCCACGCTCGAGGAGCCGCAGCAGCTGCTGCGCCATGCCGACTGCCCGGTGTGCCAGGGCAGCCGGCAAGGGCTGCGGGACTACTCGATTGGCTGGCGCATGAGATCTGCACGCAGCCGCGCAGCCGCTGGGAGGACGCCATGTGGCTGTGCCGAGTGCATGCCTGGGACTTCGCCGCCGGCTGGGATGGGCCGTCCCAGGCAGCTCTTAGTCGCGCGACCGCCGGCTACTGCCAGGACCAGCTCCATGGCTTGGTCGAGGAGCTGGCGCAGGAGCCCTCGGCCAACCTCATGGTGCGCCTGGCCGGCTCACGAGGCGCCGGGCGACAGATTTGGGCCGCGCTTGCGTCAGCATTCGAGCCCCCCAGCTCACGCCTCGCTGGTCTGCGGCAGCGCTACCTGCGCCGGCGCGAGTGCCCAGCCTGCCGCGCGCGTAACAGCGCCCGGCAGCGCCTGGCGGAGCTCATCGCCCTCGCCATGAGCGATCCTGCAACGAGAGACGCGTATGAGCACTCGGCCGGCCTGTGCTACCGCCACCTGCCGCTGGCCTGCGGGGCCGCACGTGACCAGGAGCAGCTGCGCGCGTTGAGCAGCACCGCGCGGTCACGGCTCGAGATCCTGCAATGGGAGCTGGACGAGGTCCTCCGAAAGGAGAGCTGGTCGGTGCGCTACGAGCCCCGCCGCGGCGAGGTCTCGGCGTGGCGGCGGACCGCGGCGCAGGTAAGCGGCCTGCTTGGGAGAGAACATGCTGCTTGGGCTATGACGGGCGCGTTCTCGCCGACATGCCTCGCGGAGATAGCGATCTAACGTTATACTCTAGCCAGCAAGTATGACTTCCGCAACCAAGGTTGGTCCTAAGGGTCAGGTTGTTATCACCAAAGAAATTCGTGACCAGCTCGGGATCAGGCCGGGGTCACTAGCTGTGCAACGTATCGTGGATGGCCACGTTGAGCTCTATTTCATCGAACGTCACAGGCGGTCGCTCAAAGGCATCCTCGCGTCCTACGTCAAGCGCTCGCTGTCCGAGGACGAATTCCACCAGGCTGCCGAGGATGCCTGGGCCGAAGCGGCTCGCGAGCACTTGAACGAGCAAGACGACTAGGCTTGCCCGGTTTTCTTGATACGAACGTCGCCGTCCGCTATCTGACGGGAAGTCCGGAGGAGGCTGCGACAAAAGCCACCGAGCTCATCCACGGGGCCGACTCGCTCTATATCACTCACGTCATCCTGGCGGAGACAGCGTACGTCCTGAGCTCGTTCTACCGCATCCCACGATCGACGGTCGTCGATGCTCTCGTGTCACTGATCTCCCGGGAAAACATCCAGATCTGGGACGGCACGATCTCAGGTGCCGTCGATGCCTTGCAGCTGTGCCGGAATTCGAACCGAGTCTCTTTCGCGGACGCGCTGCTTTGGAGCGCCGCTCGAGCATCGGACGCGCCGGTGGTCTACACCTTCGACCAGAGTTTCCCGGTCTACGGGATCACCGTCGCCCGCCCGGGCGCGTAATTTACTCCGCTTCGCTGACCCAGAGCTCGTAACGATTGCCGTCGGGATCGCGCACGTAGCAGGAGTAGCCCTTGCCGTCGTTGTGTTCGCGGATGCCTTCGATGGCGGCGCCGGCGGCGGCTAGAGCCTGCTCGAGCTCGGCGCGCGGCTGGTAGTCGATTGCCAGGGTGTAGTGTGGAAAGCCTGACGGGGCGCGCGAGCCGCCGTCGAGGCTGGCCAAGGCCACGCGCACGTTGCCGACCTCGATGAACACCTCGTCGATGGTCCCACCATCGCCCGGATGCTGGATGCGATTGGCGATCTTGCCGCCCAGGACTTGCGTGAAGAAGCGCTCTGCCTCGTCTGGCTTGGTAGTCGGCAGAGCAAGGGTGCGGATGCGTTTAACAGCTGGCATTGCGCGATCTTACGCGCCGCGCGCTTGCGCTATCCTTTGGGCCCCTCGGAAGGCGTCCAGACTTCCATGCGCGACTCCGGCATGCTCCTCTGAACGTTGAGCTTGGCCGCCGCGCGAATGGCCTTCACCAGGCCGTGGTCATACGCGCGAAGCTGCTCGCCGGGGTACAGCAGCGGGATCAGCCGCATGCTGGTGCCGTCCTGGAACTGCACGTCATCCAGGTAGATGGGCACATTCTCCAGCGGCTGGACAATGACCAGCGACCGAACCTGCGCGGGCGGCTGAAACTGCACCCGGCTCAGCGGGTCGGTGTGCGAGATGACGGACTGGTCTACCGCGAGTTTCATGCGCTGCCGCACCTCGGCGCCACCCAGCAGAACCAGCAGCCCCAGGATCACAATGGCCAGCGAGTAGGCGCGCTCGGCCGAGCGCTTGGGCTCGAGCTTGATGGGATGGCTGAAGATGGAGCCCTTCTGCAGGAACCAAGTGCTGCCGACGATGACCAGACCGAGGCCCATGGCGATGAAACGCAGGCTGGGGTGCGCGGTGTAGGGCAGCATGCCGTCCGGTCCCAGCTCGACAAACGGGACAACGAGCAGGCTGAGCCAGAAGCACAGCTGGCCGCAATGACGCAAGCCGACCGGCAGCCGGCCGCGTTGGTACAGCCCAGGCGCCCATAACCCGACGGAGCCGACGAGGAAGACCAGCGCCGCGCCGGCCCAGAACATCAGCTCCTGGCGCTGTACCCGTGCAACGAAGGCGACGCCCGCGCCCACGCCCCCCAGAAGCAACACGAATATCCACTTGATGATGGCGTCGTGCAGCCAGGCCGCCATGGCCGACATGGCCTTGCCTAGCGAGGCCGTAACTTGACCGGCCGTCTCTTGGAGGGTGCCTACGGTGCCGCGGATCTCCCAGGCCCAGCGCA
>DATGVV010000187.1:0-3062 GCA_035299885.1 Chloroflexota bacterium
CGCCGTCGATCCGGACGACGTCGAGACCCTCCAGGACCTGGTCCTTGCAGCCGTGAACGATGGCCTCAAGACATCCCAGGAGCTGGCCCAGAAGAAGATGGCATCGCTCACCGGCGGCCTCAAGATCCCTGGCTTGATGTAGCCCCCGCTTGGAAGTTGCTGCCCCAGTCGCTCGGCTGATCGAAGCCTTCGGTCGCCTGCCGACGGTTGGCCCCAAAACGGCCCAGCGCCTCACGTTCTACCTGCTGCGCAATCCCAATAACCTGACCACCGAGCTGGCCAATGCGCTGATCGATCTGCGTGACAAAACCATGCTGTGCTCTACCTGCTTCAACCTGGCGGACGTCGATCCCTGCCACATCTGCCGCAATCCGAGCCGCGACCGCTCGGTGCTGTGCGTTGTCGAAGAGCCGCTCGACATCCTGGCCATCGAGCGCACGGCTGAGTACCGGGGGCTGTACCACGTCCTGCACGGCGCCATCTCGCCCATGGAGCGCGTTTCGGCCGAGGACCTCAAGATCCGCGAGCTGGTGGATCGCGTCCGCTCCGGCGAAATCACCGAGGTCATCCTGGCTACCAACCCCAATATGGAGGGCGACGCCACGGCGATGTTCATTACTCGCCAGCTGGCGAGTACCGGCGTGCGCATGACCCGCCTGGCGCGCGGCCTGCCCATTGGCGGCGATCTGGAGTACGCCGACCAGATCACCCTCACCCGCGCGCTGGAAGGCCGTCGCGAAGTTTCGGCTTAGCCAGAAGTCGTTTCGGCATGCCCCAATCGCACGCGGCCAGAAGCAGTGCGGCCGTCCCACCGGCAGCCATGCTCAGAAATTCACGTCTCGTGATCGGGTGTGATTGTCGAAGCTTACTCGGCGGCGCCTCTAGCTGACAGTCAGCTGCACGTCCAGCGGTCCGCCCGGCAGCCGCTGCAGGCTGCCCAGCTCGTACAGACCAACCTCGATCGTGTAGCGGCCCGGCGGCAGTGACAGAGGGTGGCGGTCGATGATGGTTTCGCCCGCCCGCCAGGTGCCAGTCGGGAAGTCCCCAGCCAGCGGCTGACTGTCGGCCTGCGCCACAACCCGTCCTGAGCCGTCGATCGCGTGTACGAAGACGGTGTAGTCGGCTCGCGGCTGCGCCAGCGCTTGCCAGCGCAGGACCAGCCCATCGGCCCCTGCACGATAGCCGCTAAGCCCGATGGCATCGCCAAACCGGACATCAGCGGGCGTCAGGCTGGCCTCCGAAGCCGGAGGCGAGGCCACCACCAGCGGTCCCCACAGCATGCTCGTGTCGCTACCATCTATCAGCGACAGGCGCCGGTCGCCATCGCCGTACAGGCCGAGCTCCAGGAAGTAGCGGCCGGGCAGGAGGCCGGCGGGGACAGCCAGGTCTTGCCACTCGAGGCCCGCCGTGCCGGAGCTTAACGGCCGGTCGCTGCCGGAGATCTGGCGGCCATTGGGGTCGACCAGGTGCGTGAACAGCGTGGCTGGCTCGGTTCCGCTCCGCGTCCATTCGATGACCAGGGATAGGTTGCCGCCGGGTTGCAGCCGGCGCTCGGTGCCGATGCGCTGGATCGCGATGCCGTTGGCGGTGCGCAGCCCGAGCTCGGCTGGCAGCAGCGGCTCGACCGCCGATCTCACTGCCTCTGGGCGGACCACATACGAGCGTAAGGTCATGTCCTCGCACGGAATTGGCTGCTCCATCGCCTGCTGACCGCTCAGCCCTGCTCTCAGCGCCCGCCCCACGCCGCTGGCATCGTCGAGGCTGACGTACGCTGCCGGCGGCCCACCCGGCGCCGCCAGGGCCAGGCTGGAGCCGTGGCTGGTATCCACCCACTGCGCGTCGAAACCGTCGCGATCCAGGATGGACGCCAGGATTGGACCGAGCGACGGCCGCCCATAGATGTACACCCGCTGCGCGCCGCTGTCCCGCGCCAACCGCTCGACCGAGCCGGCCAGGTCGAAGGTCTGCTGATAGGGCAGGGCGTACACGTTGTTGCCCACGCACGTTGGAATCACGCTGAAGAACACGCCCGCCAGTCCCAGCGAGTTGGCGGTCAGTCCCGCCAGCAGTGGCGCCCCGACGCGCGGCCAGAAGCGGGCCAGCACCAGCCCGCTGAAGATGGCCGGCAGGGGCATGATCAGCACCAGGTGACGCCACGTCAGGATGTCCTGGTGGCGCAGATACACGCCGATTGGGATCAGCAGCCACACGAACAGCAGCATCTCGGTCGTCGCTGCCCTGCGCTCTCGGATATGGTTCACCAGCCGCCATGCGCCATAGGCCACGCCGCCTACGAACAGCGCGCCTTCGACGACGCTCACGGCGGTCTCGAGGCTCGCCACCGGCTGCAGCGGAGCCTGCGTTTGCGGCGCCAGCAGCTCGAAGCCGATGTGCAGCGCCTGCAGCAGCGCAAACTGCACGCTGCTCAGGTCGAAGATGCGGTCCCCGCTGAGCTCCGGCGCCAGAAAGCGCCATTCGCCAACTACCACCGCGATAAGGTAGTAGGCGCTGAGCCCAGCCCAGACGGCGAGGCCGCCAAGCAGCGGCCCAAGCCGCAGCCTGCGCCAGCCCAAGGCCAGCAGCACCGCCATGCTCCCCAGATGAACCAGCCCGTCAATGTACGTCTGCGTCGCGATGGCCAGCCACAGGAAAGCCAGCACCAGGTCCAGACCGCGGCCGCGCGCCAGCCAGCGAGCCGCGCTCCAGAAGAACAGCACCTGGAACGGTATGAGCATGCCTTGCACGGCCAAGTGGCGCGAATACATCACCGACCACGAGTTGACCGCGAACAACAGCGCCGCGATGAGCGCCGATCGCTGGCCGAAGAACTCCCGCACAAAGCGGTAAGCGAAGTACACGGCCGCCACGTTGAGCAGCGCCACGCCGATCATGCCCGCCAGCGGATCGTGGGTGACCGCCGCGAAGGGCATCATCAGATAGACCTGGAACGGTCCGTTGCCGGTCCCCAGGGTGGAGTGGATGCCCTTGGCCGGGAGCGTGTGCTGTGTGACCGCGTTCACCGCCAGCGACCAGATGCCGTCGTCGTCCCACTGGTACTCCCC
>DATGVV010000188.1:0-6391 GCA_035299885.1 Chloroflexota bacterium
CTCGACCATTGCGTTGACACTGTAGCCCGGTTCACAGCCGCCGAGAATAGGCTTTTGCAGACGCAAAATCACCGTTAAATTGGTCCTATCAAGGCCATTGTAGATTCCGCGTGAAAGTGGACCCAGGTTTACGTCTGAAAAGGGACCCAGCCAGCCGGCAGCGAAATCATACGGCGGCGGTCAGCCGGAGGGTGGCGGCGAGGTTGACGAGAGCTTGTCCTTGAGGCGGTGGCTGGGGCCGTTGATGGCGAACACGTGGCTGCTGTGGAGCAGCCGGTCGAGGATGGCCGAGGCGATGACCTCGTCGCCGAACAGCTTGCCCCAGCCGTCGAACTGGACGTTACTGGTCACCAGCAGTGAGGCCCTGGTGTAGCGCATGGCCACGAGCTGGAAGAAGAGGTTGGCTCGGCGCGCGTCCATGGGGAGATAGCCGAGCTCGTCCACCACGATCAGGTCCAGACGTCGCAGCTTGTCGAGGAACTTGCCGAGGGTGTGGGACACCTCGGCAGCCACCAACTGGTCGAGGAGTTGTGGCGCGTGCAGGAACAGCACACTGCGGCGCGCTTCACAAGCAACCCGTCCCAGCGCAATGGCCAGATGCGTCTTGCCGACACCCGGGCCACCGATCATGAGGACGTTGGCCGCGTCGTCGATGAAGCTGAGGTTGGCCAGCTCGCGGACGCGAGGTGCCGACAGCCCCGGCTGGAACGGAAAGTCGAACTCCTCCAGGGTCCGGACCATGGGAAACCGCGCTCGGGCCAGACGGGCGTTCACGGAGCGGTCGGTCTTGTCGGCCAGTTCGCCTTCGACCAGTCGAGCCAAGTAGGTGGTGTAGCTGGACTCGCTCTTGGCGGCGCGAGTGGCCTCGGCCTCAAAGTGAGCCGCCATGCTGTGCAGGCCCAACTTCTCCAGCTGAGCCTGCAGGACCTTGCTCTCGGCGGTCATTGGCCGAGCTCCAGCACCTGCTGATAGACCTGCAGGTCGCCCTGCACCCGGGTATCGGGGAGCCCACCGCGGCCGGGTGGTTCGACGGCCACCGCCTCTGGGGCGGCGCCGCTCTCGAGCACGCCGCGGACGAAGGCGTGCGAGAAGCTGTTGTACTCCAGCGCCACGTTGAAGGCCCAGGCCAGACTCGCGGCTGGGTACAGCGTGGCCAGCTCCATGACGGCTCGCAGTGGCGCCACGGGGTTGAGCTTGTACTGGGCGGTCAGGCCTTCCAGGAAATCGGCGTGGTGGGGAAAGCGCGCCAGGAACGCCTCGGCCAAAACAACGTAGGTGCGCGGACTACCCCGCCGGCGCAAGGGTGCGTAGTGCTCCTCCACCATGACCAGCTGGCCGTGGCCAGGGCTGAGCTCGTGCTCGGCCAGCAGCTCCCGCCGGCTGTTGAGGATGACCAGGTGCGTGCCGTGCGACACCAGCAGCCAGACCATCTTGCCGGCGTACACGGCCGGCACGGAGTAGCGATTGCCCAGGTAGGGCACCAGGCAGTCCCAGCTCACTTTTCGAGTCAGCGCGGTGGTGCCCACGAAGCGGCGCTCGGGTAACGGAGTCAAATGTGGCTGCTCCAGGAAGAAGCGGTCGAGAGGTCGTTGCTGGGTCGTCTCGTGCACCCGCAGGTCGAGGTCGTCACGCTCGAAGATGGCCAACTCCTCAAGGAAGTGCGCCAGGCTCTTGAAGCTGGTGCCCTTGATGAACTGCTGCTCGAGGTAGAAGAACGGTCGCTCGATCTTGCCCTTCGTGCGGGGTCGATAGGGGATGCAGGCCCGTGGCTTGATGCGGTAATGACCGCACAGCTCCAGGAACTGCGGGTTCCAGCGGAAATGCGCTGGCCGGGTGTCGAGCACGAACGCTTTGGGGTTGTCGACTAACAGCTCCTTGGCTGTGCCACCGAAGTGCCACAGGCACTCCTCGATCGCTTCAAAGATGGAGCCTTGTCGTTCGTCCAGGCTGGCGGCGTAATGCTTCCGTCGCGAATAGCCCAGGGTCATGCCGTAGACCACCACGCGGCGTAGCTCACCGCCCAGGTCAATGGTGTACGGCGACCAGTCAAATTGCGCTTGCTGGCCTGGCTCGGTCTCGAAGCGCATGGTGACCTTGTTGGACAGCTGCGGCTGGCGCAGCCCGCGCAGATAGTCGTACAACGCCGTCGTTCCGCCGCTGTAGCCCGTGGCCCGAATCTCACGCAGGATGCGGCTGCCGATGAGGTGCTTGGTGAAGTACAGCTCCCGGATCTGGGCCAGGAACGGCTCCAGCTTAGGGTTGGTGCGCTTCGCCCGCTCAGAGCGCGGCCGCTCTTCTGCCCGCAGTGCTCGGCGCACCACCTTACGTGTGACGCCCATCTCTTTGGCGATGGCGTGAATGCTCTTGCCCTGCGCCTGCAGGTACCGGATCGTCGTCCATCCTTCCATGCTCAGCAACTCCTTTCGTCTCCTCATAGGTCGGTTCCTATGAGGGTCTTTGAGTTGCCGGAGGGTGGGTCCCTTTTACCGCGTAAACTGGGTCCCTTTTACGGCGGAATCAACAGGCTCTTTCCATGTGAGCTGTGAAGCGAGCAAAGTTCAATAAGCGCATCGCGACCAGACGAGTTGCCGAGGTGGCATCCGCTGTTCCTGTCTGCTGGTCGCCGGATACGTAATCACGGAGGTCGCGGCGCTGGCCGGCTGGGTGGAAAGCTTTGCCGGCAGTGACGCAATTCTGTCTCGGCTGATACCTGACGTTGTCTGCGCCTTGCTGTTTGCTTACACCGCGACTGCCATGTGGTGCGGAAGCTGGCGGCTCGGAGCGCGACATGAGGAAGCGTCTTTCCAGTTAGGGCCGCGCGGTTTGGATGCTAGCTATGGCTGCTACGACGAACTAAAACGTCGGGGAGCCCAATCCCAGTCGGGCGTCAAGGCTTGAGGCTGGCATTCCAGGGAGGTCAAGCTCTGGCGAAGACTGGCAAGTAACGCTTCGGAATCGCGAAGCCCACCAGCGCTTCGCTTGGCCAGCATCATCAGGTGTACTCGCTCGCGCGGCGTCCACTCGCCGACTGGAAGCATCCACATCCCTCCACGCAGACTTCCGCCCCAACTTACGGATGACAGGCAGGGATGTCTAGGTGAATAAACGCACGTCGGATCTAGGTATTTTTCGGCCTGCGGCTGTGATAAATGCGCAGATTGACGCGCGCACCGAGCTGCGAAGTGGCTAGTTCCTGAGAGAAAGCTCCTTGAAGTCAGTAATGCTCTCCCACCACCAGATTGCCAGCTCGCGAAGTTGCGCCGGTGTCATCTCGTTGACGATTACCTGTGCGATGTGCGGGTGAACCAGCATTGGAGCAGAAGCCACAGGTCCGAGCTTGCCGTTGTCAGCTTTCCATTGATCGGGCGTCATCGGGGGTTCATGCTAGTGTGGCCGGAACTCTCGTCAATTGGTTTCGAGGGCAGGGTCCGTCCGACGGAGAATTTTTCGTCAGCGAGCACAAAGCCGGAGACCGGTTGTTTAGCCTCCTCGGACTACCTAGAAGCTGCAGCGTTGGATAGGTATGAAAGCCCCTTTCAGCGGAGCTGTCGGGTCTTAGGCTAAACGGGCGCCCGCTGGCGTGGCCCTATTCCCCGAGGCATTTGTTGTGGAGTCCCAGAGAGACGCTGTTGGACGAGATCTGTCAAAGTCCTGCGTGCGATAAGCCAGCAACAGCTGTCGTTGGCAGTGTTCCACTCTGTGCCCGCCACTATGCGATTTTACGCGGGTGGCTCGATCGTTTTGGCTTTCAGCCAAGGCGACTTCGGGAAGGGCGGCGAAGATTGCAGCAGGAGCAGAATAACCGACGCTCAGCCAACTCTGCTCGGAAATCAGATAAGTAAGGAGCTGAAGTCATGGACGAATTGAAAAGCGTGTTGCAGCGGTTTCTGGCCGTGGATAGAGTGGCACTGGCTTCGGTCGCCGGCACAGACGGGCTGGTAATCGACAGCGCCGGGCATCAGGACGAGCTCGATGCAGAGGCCGTTGGCGCGGTAGCCACCAATGCGATAGGTGCCGCTCAAGCGCTTTCTGAAGAGGTCACGCGCGGCCGCCTGATCCAGGCGATGATTGAGTTCGAGCGCGGGGTCGTCATCCTGGAGCCCATAAGTGAGCTGGGCGTGCTGCTGGTGCTGACCGAGGATGTCTCCAGCATGGGCCGCGTGCGCCTGGTCGCCCGCCGCGAGCGCAAAGCACTCGAACAGGCTCTGACCGGCTGACGAATCACTAAGGACAAGCCGCATACAGTCTGGGTGATTGCCCACTTGCTGCGCCAACCGTCCTTGTGTAGTCTGCGCGACATTCCGAGACCGGCCCACTATCATCCACGTCCAACGTCACCAGAAAGCCGGCGCAGCCTACCTCGCGCTGAAGCTGAATTCCGGCGGCTCCGCTTGCGCTGCTCCACGCTTGCGGAGTTTTTCGCCTGGTGGCAATTGGCCGACAATCGCGCGACCTTCTGCTGCGATTGCCTCCCAGCGGCTCGCCAAGAGGTGGCCCAAGCGGGTCTCTGCGCCAGAGAGGACAGGGTGGTCTAGCGGCGGCGCCTAATGGACATCTCCAACGAGACGCGAAAGTGGACGTACAGAATGGAGATGAGCGCAATCGTGTCGCTCACGATCGTACGCTAGCCGGCATCCTTGGCTGTCCACCACGCCCCATGGCTAGCCTCCGGCTGACAATAGAACGACACCAGCGGCATTCAGGTGACGGCGCGCCCCGGAGCAGCGGCCCTACTGCTTACAAATCAGGTCGCCGTCGGCGGATTGTTCTGCGTTCAAGGCGTGGGTACGCGGGATCGCTCGTCCTGCGCCGGTCGGACTGAGGTGGCGCGACTGTGGCGCGAAGTTGGCGTTCGATTACGTCTAGGCGCCCTCGGAGGCCAGCAAGGCGGAGCTTGGGCAGGCGCCGGACATGCGTCGGCAGGCTCTCCCGAAGTGCCTTGAGCTGAGCTTCCAGAAATGCCCGTTCATTCAACAGGTCCGACGCCCGCCGCCTGAATACATGCAACCAATCGGCGTGCTCCATCGGCAGGCAAGCTACATTGTCGATGTAAAGAAAGCGTGAAGAACAGCCCGGTTGGCTCAGGCAGATGGGGCAGCCAGGTTGTTTGAGCGCCAGTCGGCTGAATTTACTATCGAGCTGGAAGCCAGCGGTTGAGAACATCGGCCAGTTCTTCGAGCAAGAAGGGCTTCGGGAGTAAGTCGTCGCAACCCACCTCTGCCGCTTCCTCTCGGCCGCCGTTCAGAGACATGCCGATGACGGGCACATCGCAAAGCGCTCGCTTCAACCCAGCGATAGCCTCGGCACTGGTGACAGTTTCGAGATCCACCAGCGCAAGATCCGGACAACGGCCATGTGTGAACGGAGCTAGGGCCGCCCGCACATCTGGAGCCTCAACCACCTCGAGCCCGAGGATGCCGGTCATCACGCTGGTCAGCTTTTGTCGTAGGTCCGCATTGCGTTCGACGACCAGCAGCACATGGCGTTCACCCACTGAGCCTCTCTCCCCACCCCGATTCTCATCGGTGATCATTTTAGCCGGTCGGCGCGTAAGGAAGCAAGGCGTAATAGTCAAAAATGGCGGGTGCAGACCGGAGGCACGCCGCAGACGATCGCCAGCATTTCAGTGTGGATGGGCAACGGGTAACCGCTGATGCACGATCTACCCTCACGCTGACGTATATTCTGCGCCACAAAGCGCGGGCCATTGCCCATGCGTCGGCGGCCGTCCACACGTAGACTACCAGCCATAGGAGGTGTCAGCGTGGACACACGAGGCCGGCCAATGTTGACTGTAGCTGCGCTCAAAGCGAGGAGAGCACGCGGCAAACGCGGACGCCTTGTTCTCAACACCCATGCTGAGCGACAGTACGTGCCGTCATCGGAGGCGCTGAGACCCAGGCCGAGTAATGTGACCATCTCGCTCGGAGAGAGCTAGCCGGGTCATAGCCCCGAGACCCCTTAGATGGCCTGCGCGCGGCATAAAGCACGGCACTAGGTGGCTGTACTGCTGTAAAACGGAGCACTTTTTCATATACAGGAAATAGTGCTGCCTAGAGGAGAAAGTCTCCTTGCCGACTTGACCCATGACTACTGGGTCGTAACCTCTCATCGTCGCGTGAACTGGAAGTTATTCAGAAGGCGTTGAGGTCGAAGAAAACGGATGGCGTCGCAGGCCCGGAAACAAGCGCGATGCGAGCCAACCTACAGCCCGGACGTGGGCGGCACCCAGTCCGTGGCAGTACGCAAGGTTGGCTGGCATTCCACTTCACGCAGGGTCTGTCTCAAGTATGTAAGGAAAGCCTCCGCGTATTCACTGCTATCGGTCTGTGCTTTGATGATCAGAAACACGCATTCTCGTGGCGTGATCCAGGCATCTTCTGGCATGCTT
>DATGVV010000189.1:0-11214 GCA_035299885.1 Chloroflexota bacterium
CCGGCGCAAGCAGGGGCGCGACGATGCTGGCCAGGTGATGGCTGGCTTGGCCATGGACCCACAGCACCAGCTGCTCGGAGCACACTTGCCGGTACTCGGCGTAGGCGCCGTGGCTGTGTATCGACAGCCGGCAGTCCATCGAGGACGTGGCGTGCGGCTCGCCCGGCACGATGATGATGGCCCGTGACGGATGGGTGCCCGACAGGTGCTCCAGCGCGGCCGTGGTCCGCTCGCAGCAAGCCTGGTTGGGGGCGTAGACGATCAGGTTGAGGACGCTGGTGCGGATGTCGGGGCGCGGGCCGTCGCCCTTCCAGCCGTTGCCGCCGGAGGACCACAGCCGCTGCATCTCGGCTTCTACCTCGCCCAGCGAAACGCCCTTGCCCTCCCAGGTGGCTGCGCCGGTGGTCACAGCTTTCTCCAGGCGCGGCCATCACGCTCGATGAAGCGATGGGCCTGCTCCGGGCCCCACGTCCCGGCAGCGTAGTTGGGGAACTTTGGCGGCGCCTGATGCTGCCAGCTCTCGATGATGTTGTCGATCAGCGACCACTGGGCCTGCACCTCGTCCTCGCGCGTGAACAGCGTGGATTCGCCGAGCATGCAGTCCAAGATCAGCCGCTCATAGGCGTCGGCTACGGCCATGTCGAAGGATGCGCCGTATAGGAAGTCCATGTTCACCGAGCGGATGGCGATGTCCGGCCCGGGCACCTTGGCGCCGAACTTGAGTACGATGCCCTCGTCGGGCTGGATGCGCATGGCCAGAACGTTTGGCTCCAGTGTGGTGGCCTGGGTCTGCCGGAACATGGAGAAAGGCGCCCGCTTGAAGGTCACCGCCAACTCGGTGACGCGCTTGGGCAGCGCCTTGCCGGTGCGCAGGTAGAACGGCACGCCCGCCCAGCGCCAGTTGTCCAGGTACAGCTTCATGGCCACATAGGTGTCCGTCAGGGAGTTCGGATCGATGCCCGGCTCCTCGCGATAGCCGGGCATCTGCTGGCCGCCGACCCAACCGGGACCGTACTGGCCGCGCACCGTGAACTCGCGGTTCTCCTCGCGGTGCTGCCAGGGGTGGATGGCCCGCAGCACCTTCACCTTCTCATCGCGGACTGAGGTGGCATCGAACGCTGAGGGCGGCTCCATGGCCGTGAGCGCCAGCAGCTGCAGCATGTGGTTGGCCACCATGTCGCGGATCGCACCGGCCTGCTCGTAGTAGCCCGCGCGGCCTTCCACGCCCACGCTCTCGGCCACCGTGAGCTGCACGTGATCGACATGGTCGCGGTTCCAAATGGGCTCGAAGATGCCGTTGGCGAAGCGAAATACCAAGATGTTCTGGACGGTTTCCTTGCCCAGGTAGTGATCGATGCGGAAGATCTGGTCCTCGTTGAAGACGCTGTGCAGCAGGTTGTTCAGATCCTGCGCGGACTTCAGATCGTGGCCAAACGGCTTCTCGACGACGATGTGCGACCACCCCGGCTTGTGGCCGTCGGTCTGTGGATGCTCCAGCTCCCGCAGCTGCTGGACGATCGCGCCGTGCTCGCTGGGCGGCGTGGACAGGTAGTACAGGCGGTTGCCGCGGGTGCCGATCTCCTTGTCGTTCTGGCGCATCAGCTCCAGCAACTGCTGGTAGCCTTTGGGATCCTCGAAAGTCGAGGCCACGTAGAACATGCGCTGCTCGAAGCTGCGCCACACGTCTTCATTGATCGGCTTTTGGCGAGAGAACTCGTTCACCGCCGCCTTCATCTCGTCCCGGAACTGCTGGTGTGTCTTGGGACGGCGGGCGAAGCCGATGACGCAGAACTCCGGAGGCAGCAGGTGTCCGAGCTCGAGGTTGAAGAGCGCCGGCAGCAGCTTGCGATGAGTGAGGTCGCCGCTGGCGCCGAAGATGACCATGTTGCAGGGCTCGGGCACGCGCTCGCCGCGCGTCTCGCCGCGCAGCGGATTGACGAGGGCGGCAGGGCTGGCGTCAGCCATTATGCGGATTTGACTTCATGGCCGCCGAACTCGTTGCGGATGACGGCGATGACCTTGGCGGCGAACGAGGCCTCCTGGCGGGAGCGGAAGCGCTCCAGTAGGGACAGGGTCAGCACGGGCGCGGGCACATCGGTCTCCATGGCCGCCTCGACTGTCCAGCGGCCCTCGCCAGAGTCGGCCACCCAGTCCTTAATGCCGGCCAGGTTGGGGTTTCGGGCGAAGGCATCCTCGGCCAGCTCGTTGATCCACGATCGCACTACGCTGCCGTGGTTCCAATTCTTGGCGACGGCGTGCAGGTCCAGGTCGAACTTCGACGCCTGCAGGATCTCATAGCCCTCGCCGTAGGCCTGGAGCATGCCGTATTCCACGCCGTTGTGGACCATCTTCACGAAATGCCCCGCGCCATGGGTGCCGCAGTACAGCTCGCCATCGGGCGGCGCCAGCGTGGTCCAGATCGGCTTCATGTAGTCGTACACGTCTTTGTCGCCGCCGATCATTAGCGCATAGCCGTTCTCGAGGCCCCACACTCCGCCGCTGGTGCCGCAGTCCATAAACTTCACGCCGAACTCGGCACAGCGGACGGCGTGTGGCTCATCACCGGTCCACTTGGAATTTCCGCCGTCGACGATGATGTCGTCCGTTTGAAGCAGCGGCAGGAAGGCCTCGATTTGGTCGTCCGTCGCTTTGCCGGATGGCACCATCAGCCAGATGATGCGCGGCGGTTTGAGCTTGCTGACCACCTCCTGCAGCGAGAACGCCGCTTCCATGGGCGCGTTCTCCTTGGTCAGCTGCTCTGTGACGCTGGAGGTGCGGTTGTAGGCCACTACCCGGTGCTCGCCTCGCACCAGGCGAATAGCCATGTTGCCGCCCATGCGTCCCAGCCCAATCATCGCCAGTTCCATGTTGTCTTCCGTTCTCCTCGTCAGCCCGAAATGTTGCGCTACTGTAGGCCGGCTGCTAATGATGTGCCGGCGGCCGGAATGGGTTCACACCGAGTATTGCAGCCGCGACGGCCACCCCGAACTCCCAGCGGAAGAACTCCTCCCCCAGGTCGAAGCGGTCCCGCAGACTGAAGGTGACCACGGGTTGGCCCGTCTGCCGCAGCTTGTCCACGGCCGGGTCCAGCTCCTGGCCGAGCCGGAGGTACACGAACAATCGGTCCCGATCCGAGGCGCCAACAACCTCTGTGGCTGACTCGGCTTGGATATCGGCCCGGCCCGCAATCTGCGCCGCCCAAGCGCCAAAGCTGGCGATTTCGGGGGGCATGATGACGGTAATTTTCTTGCGCCCGGCCAGGGTTGCCTCGGCCAGGATGGCTCCGAATGAGGCGCCGGCGTTGTCGGCTGGCTGGATCAGGGGCAGGCAGTCGTGCACCACGTGCTCGGCGCGCATCAGCAGGCGTGCCACATCCACGCCGGCCACGGCCGCGGCTACCAGCCCCAGATAGGACAGGGCGCCATTCTCGCCGGCGATGTCGCCGGGATCGAGGAACGTGCGCCGGAACTTGTGCTTCGCTGCCAGCTGCGGCAGCTCGGTGCTGGCATCGCTGATTGCCACATAGTGATCGCCGTGGGGCTGCAGGCTCCACAGGTGCGCGAAGGCGGCCTTCTGCAGCGGCACCGTGGCCGCCTTGCCGGCGTGGATCACCAGCGTGTCGCCGCTCAGCGACTCCAGCCGCGCCACGTCCTCGGCGTGCATCGCGCGCAGCCGCGGATAACCGGGCCGCGGCCCGAACGCCTCCGCGAACACGCGCACTGCCGGGTTGATGCCGGCTGAGCCGCAGAAGATGGCCTCCTTGAAGCCGGCATCCTTGACATGCGCCGCGAAGCGCTGCAGGTCGTCGGCGTGCTCCAGCATTAGATCCGTCACCGTCAGCCAGCCCAAGCGGTTTCTTATCGTCCGGCCCGTGTCGGAGTCCTTGTCGATGCCCCAGGCCGAGGCGTCCTTCTGCCAGACCTTGCGCACCGTGTCGGCTTTGGCCAGCGCGGCCAAGCGTTTGTCCACGGCCGGCTGCAAGTCGCCCAGCGAGGCGTCCTCGCGCGCGGCGATGTTGTCACGCAGGGCCTCGCGTTTGGCCTCGAGCACCGACATCAGCGTGTCGAACGCCTCGGCAAACAGCTTGACGCCTTCGCCCAGCAGCTCTTCCGTCACCTTGGCCATGTGGATGCCGAGCTCCTCGAGCTGGCGCAGGGCGCGCTTGGCGCCCTCCAGGTCCTGCTCGATGGTGGGCTCGACCTCGCCGTGCTCCTTGAAGGCCTCAACCGTGGCCGGCGGCATCGTGTTGACCGTGTCGCGGCCGATCAGCTCTTCGACGTACAGCACGTCGTTGTAGTTGGGGTTCTTGGTGCCGGTGCTGGCCCACAGCGGCCGCTGCACGGCTGCGCCGCGCTGCCGCAGCGTGGCGAAGCGCTGGCCGGCGAACGTCTGCTTGAAGGCGTAGTAGGCCAGCTTGGCATTGGCAATGGCTGCCTTGCCGTACAGCATCTGGACTATGCCGGCCGAGTCGGGCCGCTCGCGCGCGATCTCTTCCAGGCGGCGGTCCACGGCGGTGTCCACGCGGCTGACGAAAAAGCTGGCCACCGAGGCGATGCCGGCCAGGTCGCCCGAACGCCGCTCAAGCCCACGAAGGTAGGCGTCCATGACCTGGCCGTACATCTCGACCGCGAAGATGAGCGTCACGTTGACGTTGATGCCTTCGCTGATGAGCTGCTCGATGGCGGGAATCCCGGCGGGGGTGGCGGGGATCTTGATCATCAGGTTGGGCCGGTCGATCTCTTGCCACAGCTTGCGGGCCTGCTCGATGCTGCCCTGGCTGTCGTTGGCCAGCTCTGGCCAGACCTCCATCGAGATGTAACCGTCCCGCTTGTGAGTCCGCTTGTAAACGGGCGCCAGCACGTCCGCGGCGTCACGGATGTCCTGCACGGCAAGCTGCTCGAAGATGTCTGCCGCGCGGCTGCGCAGCAGCGTCTTGATCTGCGCGTCGTACTCGTTGCCGCCGCCGATGGCCTTCTCGAAGATGGCCGGGTTGGAGGTGACGCCTAGGACGCCATCCTCCTCGATCAGGCGCTTCAGCTCACCCGAACTGATCAGCCCTCGGCGGATGTTGTCGTACCAGACCGACTGCCCTTCCTTTTGGAGCTCGACCAGCGGGTTCGGCATTGGGTCACCTCACGAGCTTTTTAACCGCCTCCACGATGGCCTTGCTGCCGATACCGGCGGCATCGAGCAGCTCTTGCGGTTTGCCCGATCCTGGCATATCCCGAACCGCAAGTCGAGTCAGCGCCGAAGGTACTGCCCCTCCTTGGTTAGTCAGCGCCTCCAGCACCGCGTCGCCGATGCCGCCCTCGGCCCAGTGGTCCTCAACCGTCACCAGCCGCCCACCGGTTTCCTTAACGCAGCGCCGCAGCGTCTCGCCGTCCACCGGCTTGACCGAGTACAGGTCCACGACGCGGATGCTGATGCCTTCGCTCTTGAGCTGCTCGTAGGCCTGCAGCGCCTGGTGCAGGGTGATGCCCGCGCCGACCACGGTGCACTTGTCCTCGGCGGAGCCGCGCACCACTTTCAGGCCGCCGACCGGGAACTTGTCGTCCGGCTCGTAGATGACGGGCGTCTTCTCGCGAGTGGTCCGCAGGAAGCTGATGCCGGGGTGGTGGGCCATTTCCTCCACCAGATGCGCCGTTTGGTTGGCGTCGCTCGGATAGAGGACGGTGCTGCCCCATACGGCGCGCATCATGGCCAGGTCCTCCAGCGCCATCTGGGAGGGGCCATCTTCGCCAATGGACACGCCCGCATGTGAGCCGCACAGCCGCAGATGCGCCCGCGAGATGGCCGCCATGCGGATGAAGTCGTAAGCGCGGCTGAAGAACGCCGCGAATGTCGAGGCGAAGCAAACTTTGTGGCGCACGCTCAGGCCGACGGCAGCCGCGACCATGGCCTGCTCGGCGATGTACTGCTCGAAATAACGGTCTGGATGAGCGTGGGCGAAGTCCTCGGCGTAGGTCGAGTTGCTGACCTCGCCGTCGAGCGCCACGACGTCGGGCAGCGCGTCGCCCAGCGCCTTCAGCGCCTCGCCGTAGGCCTTGCGCGTTGCGATCTCGTCGCCTGGCTTGTAGCGCGGCAGCTGCACCGGCTTGGCTTCGACGTGAGTGGGTTGCAGCGCCTCCGGCTTGCGTACCTGGATGACAATGCTGCGCTGGCCGCCTAACTCCTGGATGGCCTTGTCGGCCTCGTCCGGCTTGAGGGCCTTGCCGTGCCAGCCTTCCTTATCTTCAAGGAAAGAGACGCCGGCGCCTTTCTTCGTTTTGGCGATGACCAGCGTTGGCTGGCCACGATGCGAGGCGGCCTCGCTGTAGGCGCGGTCGATGGCTGCTAGGTCGTGGCCGTCGATCTCAATGGGATGCCAGCCGAAGGCTTTGGCTCGCGCCGCGTAGGCGCCGCCGTCCCACTGCAGCTCGGTTGGGCCGCGCTGGCCCAGACGGTTCATGTCCAGGATGGCGGTCAGGTTGTCCAGCTCGTAATGGCTGGCATGGTCGAACGCCTCCCACTGGGAGCCTTCGGCCATCTCGCTGTCGCCCAGCAGCACCCACATGCGGTAGGGCAGCTTGTCCAGGTACTTGCCGGCCAGAGCCACGCCCACGGCGATCGGCAGCCCCTGGCCAAGTGAGCCGGTGGCCACGTCCACCCACGGCAGGATGGGCACTGGATGGCCCTGGGTGCGGCTGCCGAACTTGCGGAAGGCCATCAGCTCGCCGTCGCCGATCGCCCCGGCGGCTTTGTAGACCGAGTAGAGCAGCGGCGAGGCGTGGCCCTTCGAGAAGATCAGATGGTCGTTGTTGGGATTGGCCGGGTTGTCGAAGTCGTAGCGCAGGTGGCTGGCCAGCAGCACGGCCATCAGGTCGGCCGCCGACATGGAAGAGGTGGGGTGACCCGATCCGGCGGCGGTGCTGCAGCGGATGCTGTCCACCCGGAATTGCTGAGCCAGCTCATGCCACTGCTGGACGTTGGGAGCTGCTGGTGCGGTAACGCTCATCGCCTCTCTTCGAACCTCCTGATCGGCATCGTAACACCCGATTTTGCCTGTCAGTAACTGTTCCTCTCCCTCCGCGGAGGGAGAGTTAGTCGAAGCGCCTAGCGCTCGATCAGCTGCCGGTAAAGGTCTTGCTGCCGGGCGATCGCCTGCTGGTAATGCGCATGACGAGTCGGCCGCGGCTCATGGCTCCGGCGGTACTTGAACCCGGCGGCAGCTGCGTCTGGCAGCAGGTCCAGCGCTTCCAGGGCCAGCAGGGCGGTGCCTCGGCTGGTGGCCTCGCGGTCGCTCAGAGCGTGCAGCGGCCGCCCCAAGACGTCCGCCAGGATCTGCCCCCAGGCCGGGCTGCTCAGGATGGCGCTGCCGCTGGCCACCAGCTGGGCTTCGGGCGCGAGTGGCCGGAGCTGCTGCCAGACGGCATACAGCCGGTAGGCCACCGCCTCCATGCTGGCGCGCATCAGCTCGATCGGCCGCGTGTTCAGGTCGCCGCCAGTGACGGTCAGGCGGGCGCCGGACGCCCAGCCAGGACTCCGCTCGCCCGCGATAAAGGGCAGCACCGTCAGGCCGTGCGTATCAGGCTCCATGGCTGCTAGCTCAGCCTCGCTGGCGGCAACGGACGGCAGGCGTAAGCTCGAGCGCAGCCAGGCCCAGAGGTTGCCGCCCTCGCTGAGAGCGCCGCCGATGAGGATGCGCCGGCGGTCGACGCGATAACGCCACAGGGCGAAGGCAGTCTGTTCCTGTCCCACCACGGCGGGAGAGGCTGGCTGACGGCCCTGCCCAATCAGCAAACGCATCGCACTCGAGGTGCCGACGTTCACGGCGATGCGATCCGGCGTAAGACAGCCGCTGCCGGCGTTGCTGGCGACGCCGTCGCCGACGGCTGGCAGCCAGCCACCAGGGAGCGGCTCGCCCGGGTCCACCAGCGGCGAGAGCTGTTCCGGCTCGATGTGAAGCGCCGCGAGCAGCTTGCCATCCCATTTACTCGCGCGTTGATTCAGCAGGCCGGTGGCGGAAGCCATCGAGAGGCTGCAGGCGAGCTGGCCGGTGACCCGCCACTGGAAGTACTCGGCGAAGGACAGCCAGCGCTTGGTTCGGCGGAAGGCCTCTGGCTCCGCGGTCTCCAGCCAGCGCAGCTTGGCGGGCCAGTAGCTGGCGTGCAGACGGCAGCCGGTACGGGCGTGCACCTGGTCCTCATCGAGGTTGTGGGCCAGCTCGTGGGCTGCTTGGGCCGCGCGAGTGTCCGCCCAGGTGAGCAGGCGCGTGGAGGGCTGACCGCGAGCGTCCACCCCCATCAAGCTGTGCCAGAAGGAGTCCATGGCCAGCGCCGCGAGCGGCGCGTCGCCGATCGTCTGGCGGGCCTGGTCCAGGCATCCGCTAGCCAGCCGACACAAGTCCTCAGGATCGAAGAACGCGCCGCCGTCGGGCGTCGTGGCGAGGTCGTGCTTGGCGTGCGCGTGGACCTCTGACACACGCCGGCCGCGAGCATCGAACAGCAGCGCGCGTGTGGACGACGTGCCGACGTCGAGCGTCAGCACGAACGGCGGCTCGCCACGCAGCCTCACCGTGTCACCATAAACTGTGGGCGCATGACACGCCGGCGTTTTCTGTGGCTGCTGGGCTTTGGTCCGCTCGTATTGGCCGCCTGCGGGCAGGCAACTGCGCCCGCCGCTACCCCTTCGCCCGGTGTAGGCTCTCCGTCCGCCACGCCGGCGGCAGTGGCCTCGGTCAGTCCCAAGCCGAGTGTGGCCTCAGCGGGGGCAGCGGCATCCGCCAAGCCCTCCGCGAGCGCTGCGCCATCCGCCGCCCCCCAGACAGTCGCCGTGTTCAACGTCGGCTCAAAGGATGTGACCCTCATCGATGCTGCCCGCAACGAGGTAGTCGATACCAAGCCGCTGGGCGCAGCCGTGCGATGGCTGGGCGAGGAGCAGGCGTATTGGGACGGCAAGCTGATCTGGACCTACGACTTTCCGGACAACAAGCTCGAGGTGCTGGCGATCGATCCCTCGAGCTGGCAGGTGACCAAGCGCATTCCTGCCGGCACCGGTCAGGCCTACGGGGTCATTCTTTCGCAGGACCGCAAGACAGCGGCGGTGACGGCCGCGGGCGACAACAAGCTGCTGACGTTCGACACGGCATCGGGCGCGCAATTACATGCCGCCGATACCGGCAAGTACCCCTGCGACCTGGATAACTCCTCGGACTACAGATTCCTGTACGTTCCCGAGCGCGATCAGGACACGGTGGCCATGTTCAATGCCGCCGACCTGACGCTGGTGAAGCGGGTGAGCTTTCCGGCCGGCAGCAAGCCGCATATGCTGCGCGTGGCTCCCGATGGCCTGACGCTGTGGGTCCAAACCGATCACGCCGGCACGAACAGCGTGCTCAGAGCCAGTGATCTCACCGTGCTGGCGACCGAACAGGCAGGCAAGATGCCCGTGACGGTGGCTTTCAGTCCTGATGGCAAATGGGCGCTGGTGCCGAATGCCGGAGAGGACACCGCCACGCTGTTCGACGGCGGGACATTCAAGCCGGTGAAATCGATAACCGTCGGGCAGGGACCGACCGTGGTGAGCTTCCGAGGCGACGGCAAATTCGCGTATGTGGCCCTCATGCGTGAGAACAGCGTCGCGGTGATCGACACCGGCAGCTGGACTGTGGCCAAAACCGTGAAAGCTGGGCAGCAGCCCCAGGGAATCGTCATCCTGCCGCCCAATCCCCGCTGATTACGTCAACCGCCCTATAGGACTGCGGTCAGGTGGGCGCTAAGATCGTCCCTGGTCTTGAAGGCGTTCCGCGCGTTAGCCATTGCCTCGGCGGCGGCTACTTTCCTGCTGGTGGTCATCGGCGCAGTCGTACGTGTCAGCGGCTCGGGCTTGGGCTGCGGCAACGATTGGCCGCTGTGCCATGGGGCGCTGGTGCCGCTGTTCGACCTGCCGACGTTCATCGAGTGGAACCACCGGCTGTTCGCCAGCCTGGTCGCGATCCTCAGCGTTGCGACGGCCACCTGCGGCTGGATCGCGCTGCGCCGGCGGCCGACGCTGGTTTGGCTGGCCACCGGCGCCATGGGCCTGGTGGTGGCGCAGGCGCTTCTGGGGGCGGCCGTGGTGAAGGGCGACCTGGCCTCGCAACTGGTGATGGCTCACCTGGCGGCCGCCAGCCTGACCCTGGCCATCATGCTGGTGCTGGCGACGCTGACGTCGGCCCAGGAGCAGCCCGCCGGGCTGCGACACCCTCACCCTAGCCCTCTCCCGCAAGCGGGAGAGGGAACGAGAAACCTTTATCAGCTGCTGCTGTGGACGACCGCGGCGGCGTTCCTGCTGCTGATGAGTGGGGCGCTGGTGACGGGCAGTGGCGCTTCGGCGGCGTGTCCCGACTGGCCGCTGTGCTTCGGGCTGAGCGTGCCCGCCACCGGACTGCCGGCCATTCATTTCGCGCATCGGCTGGTGGTGCTGGCTGTCGGCGTGCTCATTGCGTATGCGGTTGTGGCCGCGATGCGCGGCCCTAGTCGCGGCATCTCGCGGGTGGCGCGCTGGACTGGGATTGCGCTGGTGGCGCAGGTGCTCGTCGGCGCGCTGCAGGTCTGGCTGCACTTTCCGGCCGGTTTGGTGGCGCTGCACATCAGCCTGGCTGAGGCGGTTTGAGGTGGGCTGGTCGTAATGACGGTGCTGGCGCAGCGGGAGGAGCGTTCTGTTCCTCTCCCACCGCGGTGGGAGACGCTGGGTGAGGGAACCCCGGGTCAGCCGGTACTGGCGGCCACGCTGCGGCAGACGCTGCTGGACTACGTGGCGGTGACTAAGCCGGAGATCATCAGCCTGCTGTTGGTTACCACCGTGTGCACGATGTTCATCGCCACGCGCGATATGCCCTCAGGCTGGCTAGTGCTGTGGACCACGCTCGGCGGCGCACTGGCCGCCGGCGGCGCCAACGCCCTCAACTGCTATGTCGATCAGGACATCGACCAGGAAATGACGCGTACGCGCCGGCGCCCGCTGCCGGCGGGACGGATGGAGCCGCAGCGGGTGCTCATCTTCGGGCTGACGCTGGCTGTGTTGTCGTTCATGGTCATGCTGCTGGGCGTCAACATGCTGGCCGCCGTGCTGTCGCTGGCCGGTCTGCTGTTCTACGTCTTCGTCTATACGCTGTGGCTCAAGCGCACCACGCCGCACAACATCGTGATAGGCGGCGCGGCCGGCGCTGTTCCGCCGCTCGTGGGCTGGGCCGCC
>DATGVV010000190.1:0-2934 GCA_035299885.1 Chloroflexota bacterium
GCTCGACTTTGATCTGCACATCGAGAGGGAGCATCGGCTGTTGCCGGGGCTGCGAGGCCCTTGGTTCCCTCACCCTAGCCCTCTCCCGCGGCGGCGGGAGAGGGGATCGCCTGGGACGCAGCAGGCTGATCGAGACCCAGATGACGAGCCCGAACAACGCCCAGTGCATGAAGCCCCACCACAGCGGGATGGCCATGAAGGCGAGGGCGATCAGGCCAACGGTGACGAACAGGAATCTCATGGCAGGTCAGTCCTTTGCCGGCGCGAGCTGCAGCTCGCTGGCGAGCGCCTCCGTGCTGGCCTGGCTGGCTTCCGAGGCGCGGGCGCGGTCGATATAGGTTTGGGCCTTCGCCACCTCGTCCGACAGGACCTCGACGGTCTTGCGCATCGTGTCCAAGGCCGTCAGCTTGAACTGATCGAGCGCGTCGATGGTGGCGTAGACGTTGTCGAACGCTGCCTGCAGCTTCTCGATGCTGACTGTCGCGCTGGCCGCCTGGTTCTGGATCTCGCCGCTTTGCTGACGGAGCATCTGCGAGGTGCTCTCGATGAGATTGCCGGTGGTGCTGTTGAGTGCGTTGATCTGGTCCAGCACCAGTCGCTGGCTCCCGAGCGCCAGGGCCGCGATAACCGCCGTCCGGAGCGCCGACACGGTCGTGGTCGTGGCCCGCTCCACGCCCTTGATGAGTTCCACGTTGTTGCGGCGGATAAGGTCCAGGGCCAGGTACGCCTGCACGTTGACGGACAGCTGCGTCAGCAGGTCTTGCCGCTTCTGGCGGACGTAGAACAGCACGTCCTCCTTGAGAGCGCGGGCCTTCTCGGAGTCGGCGGCCTCAATTGAGGCCAGCTTGTCGGTGACACCGTCGTCCAGCCGGCCGGCCATGTAGGCGTACTGCTCGAGCCGGCCCTTCATGGCCCACAGGTGAGCCTTTTCCTGCTCCAGGGCAGCGTTATCGCGCAGCAGCTCGTCCTGGCCGCGGTAGAGCCCCTGGATGATGCGTTCGATCGTCGTCTGGGCAGACTCGTAGCGGCGGAAGTAATCGCGCACGCGGCCACCGGCATTCAGCCGGCTCAGCAAGCCGCGCGGGCGGAGCCGCCGCGCGGGATCCAGGTCTTCGATCTGGCGGCGCAGCGCCAGCAGCGTATTGGACACCTGCGAACCCTGCGCCAGCGGGCCTTCTCTGAGCGATGCCGTTGGCCGGTCCAGGAAGCGCTGCGAGACCGCGGCCGAGCGGCGGATCTCGTCGTTGCCCATGCGCGTGATGGACTGCACCTTGGCCTCAAACTCAGGTGACTTGGCGTCCAGCGCGACCAGCGAGTCCACGAACGAGTCCACGGCCGCGCCGATCTGCTCAGCCGTCTGTTGGTCGATCGTCAAGCTGGCCACCGGCTCGGGAGACGCACTCACACTCATGCGGATTCGACGCCCTGGCGCGGCGAGTTGTTGCAGGAGGTGAGCTAAGATGCTGGCCACGAGCACGAGCATCTTAGGAGCCCAAGACAGATGCAGCTGATGGATAGGACGACCGCCGGCCCGCACTCGCTGGACAACGTCTACTACGCGCACCTCACCCCGCTGGCGTTCCTGGAGCGATCGGCCTACGTCTACCCCACTAAGCCGGCCATCGTCTACGGCGACCGCAAGATCACCTACAAGGAGATGGAGGAGCGCTGTCAGCGCGTGGCCAGCGCGCTGCGCAAAAACGGCCTCCAGACCGGCGACCGAGTGGCCTTTCTGAGTCCCAACATCGTGCCGATGCTGGAGGCGCATTTCGCCGTGCCCATGGCCGGCGGCGTGCTGGTGCCCATTAACATCCGGCTCAGCACGGACGAGATCGGCTACATCCTGGAGCACTCGGGCGCGCGCTTCCTGTTTGTCGACACCGAGTTCAATCACCTGGTGAAGCCCGGCCAGGTGAAGCAGATGGTCAACTTGATCGACGACCGCGGGTTCCCGGCGCTCGACGGCTACCCCAGCTACAAGGACTTCTACCTGAGCGGCGATCCCGTCCCCCAACCCTGCTACCTCGAGACCGAGTACGACACCATCTCGATCAACTACACCTCAGGCACGACCGGCCGGCCCAAGGGCGTCATGTACCACCACCGCGGGGCGTATCTGAACGCGCTGGGCGAGAACATCACCTCGCACATCGAGAGCGACGGCGTGTACCTGTGGACCCTGCCCATGTTCCACTGCAACGGCTGGTGCTACACCTGGGCTATCCCCGCGGCGGGCGGCACCAGCATCTGCCTGCGGAAGTTCGAGCCCGGCCTGGCCTGGGACTTGATCGAGACGGAGGACGTCTCGAATATGTGCGGCGCGCCCACGGTGCTGATCGCCATGGCCAACCACCCGCGCGCCAAACAGGTCAAACCCAAGCGCCAGCTGACCATCACGACGGCCGGCGCGCCGCCGTCCCCCACGATCCTGGGGCAAATGGAGCAGCTGGGCGTGCGCGTGGAGCACGTCTACGGCCTGACCGAGACCTATGGTCCCCACACGGTGTGCCAGTGGCAGGAGCCGTGGAAGGACCTGCCGGCTGAGGAACGGTCCCGCATGCGTGCCCGACAGGGCGTGTCCTACGTCATCGCCAACGCCCGCACACGAGTTGTGGACGAGGACATGGTTGACGTGCCGGCCGACGGGCAGACCATGGGTGAAGTGGTCATGCGCGGCAACAACGTTATGAAGGGCTATTTCGACAACTCGGAGGCGACCGCCACGGCGTTCCGCGGCGGCTGGTTCCATTCGGGCGACTTGGCTGTCTTGCACCCGGACGGCTACATCGAGCTGCGCGACCGGGCCAAGGACATCATCATCAGCGGCGGCGAGAACATCTCAACCATCGAAATCGAACAGGCCATCGCCCGGCATCCCGCGGTCATGGAGGTCGCCGTCATCGCCATTCCGGACGATACTTGGGGCGAGGTGCC
>DATGVV010000191.1:0-2031 GCA_035299885.1 Chloroflexota bacterium
ACGGCGGCGTAGCGGTCGGCTTCGACGTAGATGACCACGGTGCGGTCGATAGTCTTGGCTTCGCGCAGCGCTGACTCGAGCTCGGCGATGGAGCTGGCTCGCAGCACGTGAGCGCCCAGGCCGGCAGCGTTGGCGGCCAGATCGACTGGCAGGAGCGGCGCCGCCTCAGATTCGCTGTCCAGGCCGAGTGAGCCCTCCCGGCGGTAGCGGTACTGCGTCCCAAAGCCGTCCGATCCAAGCGACCGGGACAGGCCGCCGATCGAGGCGAAGCCGTGGTTGTCTACCAGCACGATGATGAGCTTCAGGCCCTCCTGGATGGAGGTGACGATCTCGGCGTTCAGCATCAGGTACGAGCCGTCGCCAACGAGTACGTATACCTCGCGATCGGGCGCGGCCATTTTGACGCCGAGGCCACCAGCGATCTCATAGCCCATGCAAGAGTACCCGTACTCGACGTGGTAGCCCTTGGGGTCGCGCGTGCGCCACAGCTTGTGCAGGTCACCGGGCATCGAGCCCGCCGCGCAGACCACCACGTCGCCTGGGCCGGCCGCGGCGTTGACGGCGCCGATGACCCCGCTCTGAGCCGGCAACGGACCGTTGTCAAGCCGGTACAGCCGATCTACCTCGGCCTGCCACTCTCGGTGCAAGCCGGCTACCTCTTCCCGGTAGGCCGGCCCAACGCGCAGGCCGCGGCCGGCCAGCCACTCGATGGTCGCGCGGGCGTCGCCTACCAGCGCCAGACCAGCCTGCTTGGCCGCGTCGAACTCGGCGACGTTCACGTTGATAAACCGCACGTCAGGCTGGGAGAACAGGGTCTTGGACGCGGTCGTGAAGTCCGTCCAACGTGTGCCGATGCCGATCACCAGATCCGCCTGGCGCGCCAAGCGGTTGGCGCCGAACGTGCCGGTGACGCCGATGGCGCCGGCCGAACAGGGATGGTCGTACGGCAGGGAGCCCTTGCCGGCCTGTGTCTCCGCCACCGGAATCCCGCTGGCGTCGACCCAGCGGCGCAGCGCATCGGTCGCCTCGGAGTAGATCACGCCGCCGCCGGCGACAATCAGCGGCCACTTAGCTTGAGAGATGAGCTGAGCCGCCCGCTCCAGCTGGGCCGCGTTCGGTAGGCGGCGGTCCACGCGCCACACGCGCTTAGCCAGGAAGCCGTCGGGAACCTCGAACGCCTCGGCCTGCACGTCTTGCGGCAGGGCCAGCGTCACGGCGCCGGTGTCGGTCGCACTGGTCAGGACGCGCATTGCCTGCAGCGCGGCGGGGATGAGCTGCTCCGGCCGCTGAAGGCGATCCCAGTAGCGGGACACCGGCTGAAAGCAATCGTTCACGGAGATGTCGCCCCGCCAGGGCGTCTCGAGCTGCTGCAGGACAGGATCGGGCAGCCGCGAGGCGAACACGTCGCCCGGCAGCAGCAGCACTGGCAGGCGATTGATGGTGGCCAGCGCCGCGCCCGTGACCATATTTGTCGCGCCGGGCCCGATCGACGACGTGCAGGCCAGCGTCGCCATGCGGTTGCTCATGCGCGCGAAGCCGCAGGCGGTGTGGACCATTGCCTGCTCGTTGCGGGCTTGGTAGTAGGTCAGCAGCTCCGGATGCTCGTACAGTGCCTGGCCGATGCCAGCCACATTGCCATGGCCGAAAATCCCGAAGCAGCCGGCGAAGAACCGGTGCTCCACGCCATCGCGCTCGACGTACTGGCTGGCCAGGAAGCGCACCAGGGCCTGGGCCGTACTCAGGCGCACCGGCATGAACCGCCACTCACAATGGCCAAGTATCACCTGGCCCGCGGCGGGCTAGCTACGCGCTGGCGGCGGGGGCCGGCGAGAGCTGCAGCGGGGTCGTCAGCGGCCGGGTGGGATCTCGCACGAACAGCGCGAACATCTCGACCGCTACCGTGCCGTCGTTGCTCGGCCGCATCGGCGTATGGCTGGGCACGGTATTGCTCCGGCGCTCCGGAACGAGATGGACACCATAAACGGCATGCGCAAGCTCAGCTGGCCGTCCAGCACGTAGTAGCTCTCCGTA
>DATGVV010000192.1:0-5561 GCA_035299885.1 Chloroflexota bacterium
CGGCACCTCTCCAGCGATCGCGATCTCAGCGCTGGCTGGAATGGGCAGGCCTGTCACCTCTTCGCAGACCAGCTCCACGGGCGCGCCGCGAACATAGCCGGCCAGCTCGTACTTGGGGATGCCCAGCTTCTGGCCTAGGTAGGGCGCGCCGGCGCAAAACAGGATCGGCTCTTCGCCGAAGGCCACCGCCACCGGGCAGCTCTCGCCGCGCTCCCAGTATTTCTTGGCGATGATGGCGCCAGTGTGTATGGGCGAGATGTAGAGACCGGCCGTGTTCTCGTCGTGGACCATCACCCGATAGGTACCGAAGTGCACCCGGCGGCCATCCGGGTCGCGCATGATGACCATATCGCCGGTGCCCAGGTAACGGCCGCCGTCGTCTTCGTGCCATTTGGGGGTGGGGAACTTCCAGAGGTCGATGTCGCGGCCGGTCAGGACGTTCTCGTACACCGGCCCAGTGCTCACCTCTCGAGGAGGCACGGGCTTGTAGGCGCTCATCAGGCGCTGGTACTCCTGGAGTGCATCATCCATGGACAAGTCGACGGGCAGACCCAGTGCGAGCAACGACCGTCGCAAGGAATCCATGGCATTGGCCAAGATGCGATAGCCACGCGGATAGTCCTTGATCTCGTCGAAGAGCAGGGCCGGGCCCTGGCGCTCGTAGTTGAGCTCGGTGATGGTACCGATCTCCAGGTCCCAATCGGCTCCTCGCACCGTGCGCAGCTCCCCGATCTGGTCGGCGGCGGTAATGAACTCGCGCAGGTCGGCAAACGGCATATGTTCGACCTCCCGGATTTCGACTGATGGCCGGCCAACGATAGCAGGAAACGGAGCATGCTGTAGCCTTGTGGGCGCTATGCGTTTCCTGGCACGATGTCATCCTGAGAAGCGGAGCGACGAAGGACCTTCCCGGTCCGGGCGAGAAAGGTCCTTCGCTTCGCTCAGGATGACATGGGGGGTGGTGCTCAGCTTCCTGCTGCTTGGTTGTGGCGGAACGGCCCAGCCGAGCGCCAAGCCCGCCGCGTCGGGTGGCTCTCAGTGGGACCAGGTGGTGGCCGCGGCTAAGCAGGAGGGCGTCCTGGTAATGACCGGGCAGGCCGGTTCGGCGGTGGCCGAGTCACTCACGGCGGGCTTCAAGGGCCGTTACCCGGACATCAAGCTCGACTTCACCGGCGGCAACGGCAACGAGCTCGTCACCAAGATGCTGACCGAGCGGCGCGCTGGCCGGTACACCATCGATCTCATGGTCCAGGGCCCGCCCAATCTCCTCGACCTCGTGGCCGCGGAAGCAGTCGACCCTATCCCGCCACTGCTGGTGGGACCGGACGAGGACCCCTCGAAGTGGACCGACCAGAAGTTCAGCTTCTCGGACAACACCGGCAAGTACGTGCTGGCGATGCTTGGCGGCATGGGCGGAGTGGGCATCTACAACCCCAAGCTGGTGCCCATCTCGGAGCTGACCAGTTACAAGGACTTCCTCAATCCGAAGTGGAAAGGCAAGATAGCCATGCTCGATCCGCGGCTGCCCGGCAGCGCGCAAGCGGCCGTCCAGTTCTGGTACATCTCGCCCGAGATTGGCAAGGACTTCATCAAGCAACTGTTCGAGCAACAGCAGGTGGCTATCAACAAGGACGACCGCCAGCTGACCGACTGGGTCGCCAAAGGCGAGTACCCCATCGGGCTGGGAGCGAACGGCTTCGCCGCGGTGGAGCTGCGCAAGAACGGCGTCGCGGTGGAGTTCATCTCAGCTGGAAATCTCAAGGAGGGCGGCCACCTGACGGCTAGCTGGGGCGGGGTAGCGGTGTTGAACAAGGCCCCCCATCCAAACGCGACCAGGGTCTACCTGAACTGGCTGCTGTCCAAGGAAGGCCAGGAGGCGCTGGTCAGAGCAGCCGGTTATCCCAGCCGCCGGCAGGACGTGTCCAACGAGGGCGTGCTCGACGCCACGCTGGTGCGAGCCAACACGCACCCCATCGAGCTGAACCAGGAGAACTACGTCCGGCAGCGGCCAGAGGTGGTTGCCTACCTCAAGACACTGCTCGGGAGCTGAGACCACATGGCCTACTACCAAGACTTCCGTGAATATCTGACCGCGCTGGAGAGCGGCGGCAAGCTGCGCCGCATCTCGGAAGCCATTGACAAAGATCGCGAGCTGCACCCGCTGGTACGCTGGCAGTACCGCGGCCTGGAGGAGCCGGAGCGGTTCGGATTCCTGTTCGAGCAGGTGGTTACGCACGGCGAGCGGCTCAACGGCCACGTGGCGTGCTCGGTCCTGGCAGCGAACCGCGAGATGTACGCACTGGCGCTCGGCTGCCCACTCGATCAAGCGCGCGACCGCTGGGCGCGGGCGTTCGAGCAGCACGTTGGGCCGGTGATCGTTAAGGACGGTCCGGTCAAGGAAGAGGTCCACGTCGGACCCGGGCTGCTGGAGCACGGAGGGCTGCGGGAATTTCCGATCCCGTTCACCACCAATGGCTGGGAAGCTTTTCCACGCATCACAGCAGCGGCCGTCTTTACCAAGGACCCCGATACCGGCGTGCTCAACGCTGGCATGTACAACAGCATTGTGCTGGGGCCCGCGCGCGCCAACCTCAGGACGGCCCGGCATCTGCACCTGCACTGGGACAAATGCCGGCAGCGCGGCGTGCCGCTGGAGGTAGCCATCGTAGTCGGCGCCCCACCCATCGTGACCTGCGTGGCCGCCAGTGACGTGCCGTTCGGCGTCAGCGAGATGGAGGTAGCCGGCGGCTTCATCGGGCAACCCATCTCGCTCGTTCAGTGCGAGACGGTGGACCTGGCCGTTCCCGCGATGGCCGAGGTCGTCATCGAGGGCCGCATACCGATCGATGCCATGGACGTGGACGGCCCAAGCGGCGAGAACCGCGGGCACGTGATGCTGCGCGGCCAAGTCCATCCGTTCGAGGTGACCGGCATCAGCCACCGCCGTGATCCCATCTGGCACGACATCGTGGAAGGCTTCCCGCCCACCGAATCGAGCACCCTGCGAAGCTTCAACTGCGAAGGCCGGATCCTGGCGCTGCTGCGGGCCCACGGCATCCCCTACGTCAAAGACGTCGCCTTCCACCACTGCGGCAGCGCGCGGCACTTCTGCGCCATCAGCTTCCAGGACGTGGGCGGCGTGCGCACGCCAAACAGCTCAGTGTGGCAGGCGCTGTTCACGGTGATGTCGGCCGACAGCAGCTGGCCCAAGATCGTCATCGCCGTTGACGACGACGTGGATCCACACGACGTCGAGTCAGTCCTGTGGGCGGTGGTCGACCGCTGCCAGCCGCATCGCGACATCAAGATCATCCAGGGCCGAAGCTCCGGCCTGGACGAGTCGGTGGCGCCGTACGAGGACGCGAAGGAGCGCCGGCCGTATCCCACGTCGCTAGTCAGCCCGCAGGGCGCCTCGATCATGCTGGTCGACGCCACAAGGAAATGGGCCTACCCGCCGGTATCGCTGCCGCGTAAGGACTATATGGAGCATGCCCGAGAGGTGTGGCAGCGCCTCGGCCTGCCGGCGCTGCGACCTCGGACTCCGTGGCACGGCGCTTCGCTCGGCCGCTGGCCAGAGGAATGCGCCCAGCTGGTGCGTCTCTCGGAAGAAGGGCACGAAGACGAGGCCGCGGCTTTCCTGCTTGGTTTCGCGCGAAACCAAGCAAGCTGAACCAGCGATGTCGTTCTGAGCCGCCAGGCGAAGAATCCGTGCTCCAGGCGGATGCTTCGCTTGGCTCAGCATGACATGGGGGCCTCTACGGTGGGGCGGTGCCGTTCCGGACGGCCTCGAAGTACGCCGTCATCGCGTCCAAGATGACTTTGCCGACGTTGACCCCTCCGGGCCGCGGCGGCTGGTCGACCGTGGTCGCGCCGTAGCCAACGAGGCTGTAGCTCACCGTCACCCGGCCATCGGCATTTGGTCCCGTGTTGTAGCCGCCGATGGCCGGGATGCTCACCGCGGTGGCGATGTCGCCCACGATCTCGTTCCCGACGTTGGTGCAGTCCAAAGCCGAAGCGCCAGCATCCTCCAGCATCTTGGCCTGCTGAACGAGCGTGTCACGCAGACGGCTGCGCACCTCGTCAGAGATGTTGGTAAAGCCACCGTACGCAGCTGTAGTCTGCGGCGTAAAGCCGAATTGCGCCCAGACCGGGATGCCCGCCTTGGCGATGGCCCTGACCGCCTCCGGATTGTCGGCCGCTCCGTCCACCTTGACCATCTCGGCATGGCCTTCCTTCACCAGCCGAATGGCGGCACGAACGGCCGAGTCGGGACCCTCCTGGATGGGCCCGAACGGCAGATCGCAGTTGACCACCGCCCGCTGCACGCCGCGCGTGACCGCCAGGCAGCACAGGACCATCTGATCCAGCGTGGTCTCGAAATGGGTCGGCTGCCCGAAGAAACGGCTGCCCACGCTGTCGCCGATTGAGATCAGGTCCGCGCCGGCTCGGTCGAGCATCTGCGCCATCTGATAGTCGTAGGCAACGCAGGCGGCAATCTTCTGCTTGTCGCGCTTCATCTGCTGCAGCGCAGCTATCGTCAGCTTGGCCATCGGCTAGTCATGGTACCCTGCCACCGCCCAGCTAGGTAGAGGAGTAGACGGCATTGCCCTGGCAATACGACGGCAACCTATCCAAGGTCGAATGGTCGGTCAGGTATCTGGGTATCGCCACTGTGAAAGGCTGGTTCAGGGATGTGCAAGTCAGCCTCGACCTCGATCCCGAGAGCCCGCTCGACTGGAAGACCAGCATCACCATCGCAGCGGCCAGCGTGTACACGGGCTACGAGCAGCTGGACGACCATCTGCGGCACGCCGACTTCCTGGATGCCGAGCGCTATCCAACGATCGGCTTCGAGAGCCGTAAGGTCGAAGCTCTGCCCAACGGCAACGCAGCCGTGTCGGGCCAGAAGTATCCGGGCGTCGTGGCCTGGGAGCCCCGCTGCGAGCGTTACCGGATAACGGGTGACGTCACGCTGCACGGCGTGACCCGGCCTGCCGAGCTGGACGCCTGGTACTTCGGCCAGGCCACAGACGGACGAGGGCGCACGCGTCGCGCCTTCAGCGCCACAACGATGGTGCGGCGCAGCGACTTCAACATCTACGTGCCGCCGCAGGTCGATCCGGCACGCATCGTTGCCGGCGAAGAGGTAACGCTCCAGATCGAAGCCATCACCACCAAGATGGAGACCTAGCGTGGACGAGCCGGGCCAGGACCCCAAATTTCCGGAATGGCTGCTGCCGGCGTTCTCAATGGCAGAGCGCGCGCGCCGCTGGGGACGGGTGCGCCAATTGATGGGCCGCGATGGCATCGACTGCATCGTTGGCCTCAACAGCACCGGAACTCATAATCGCAACCAGGCCGACGTGCGCTACCTGACGCAGATTGGCAACAACTGCGAGGAGGTGGCGGTGTGCTTCCCGATCGAGGGCAAAGTGACGGCCATCACCAACCGGGGCGGCCACTGGCCGGCCGGCGAGTGGATCGGTGAGACGATGCGGTCGCAGCGGGCCTGGTCGGGCAGCCTGATCCAGTGCCTCAAGGAAGCGGGCATGGAGCGGGCA
>DATGVV010000193.1:0-3141 GCA_035299885.1 Chloroflexota bacterium
GCGGGGGCATTATGAACTGCTGCTCGATGAATTCTCGATGTTCTCGGCTCAGTCAGAAGAATCACTCGCCCGGGTCTTGAGCCTCTGCCGTAAATACGGCCTATTTCTGACGATGGCCCATCAGACTTCGTCGCAAGTGTCTCAAAGATTGGCTGGAGCGCTCCAAAACTGTATCGAAATCGCCTTTAAGCTTGGGCGATCCGACGCAACCATGGCTGCGGCACTGTTCGGCAAATTCGATCCCTTGGCCGTCAAGCACGAGGTCGCCGACCCATATCAAGTCGATCGCACGCACCCTATTTACTTCAACATGCAGGAGACCTTCGAGAGCTGGGCTCAGTCATTGGAAAGCCTCAAGCCGCGGCAAGCGTACGTCAAAGTAGGGGACAGGACTGCCAAAATTACGACGTTAACAATCGCGCCAGCCAAGCGCACACGCGCCGAGCTTCACAAGCTGATGGAGCGATATGCCCAAGAATTATTGACGCCGACAGAGCTTCTAACCTCAACTGCCGCCGTGCAAGTGGAGCAAACCGGGCCAGTCATAGTCTCTCGGATGGTCCGCCTTGGAAACGATTGATGTCGCTTATCGATTAGCTGTGAGATGGTAAGCGGTCGATGTCTATGTTCCGAGATCCGAGGTTGTAAAATCATCGGCCGTTTTTTTCGCAGTCTATGCGCCTTCGACCCTATACTCGTCGTGTATGAGAGTTCTCGAAAAGCTCGCTAATTTCCCCGAGAAAAGACCCTCGTTGCGAGGTCTGCCGCTTGAAGCCTACCAGCTCTTACAGGACATCGACCGGGCCCGGCCTGTCTTGAAGGTTGCACCCGAAGGTCAGAATGTTGCCGCGATTAAACGAGCCTTCACCGCCGCGGCGAAAGTGCTGGGCGGATCTGTCCTGACGCAGAACGCCGACGACGGTACTATCCTGGTGAAGTGGTCGTCCACCCCTAGGGTAAGAAAGCGTCAAGCTGCCGCGGCCGCTTCTCCAAAGCCGCAACATTCGGAAGAGGCTATCGAGAAGGAAGCGGAGCGACTGTCGACGCTGCAAGGCGAATCTGGGGGGTATGCGAAGCAGCCAGATGAGGTCAAGCGGAAACTGCGCATCTCTGCCAAACGGAACCTTTCGCGCGGAGCCTCGACGGCGACGCCGTAGCAAGGCAACCTTCGTCCGTATATAGCACCCTTGAGCCAAACCATAGGAGTATCGCCGCTAGGCACACTCAGCCGTACTTTGGCGTGGTACATGACTGGGATGCAGTCTTAGTCGTCTTAATCCGGCTGAGTGCGTTTGTGCTCACTGTCACTGCTACGCCAGGATTCACGTGAAGCGCAGCGCAGATGGCGAATGTGGTCTTGTGGCTGCTGGCATTGAGCCACTGGGCAGAGCTCGTCGGGCGGCACTGGCAGCGCCCATATGGGCGGCATAGGTAAGCCCAAATGGCCTGAGGCAAACGGCGGTTTGGGTTAAGGCGAACGTCCGGCTGCTTTTGACTACTCACTTGTCCCGCATTAGATTGGGCCTCCGTTGGCATGGGGTAGCGGACCCATTGTCAGGCGGAAGAAGCGCTCGTGACCGACCACCCCATCGTTCGTATCCTCGGCAGCGTCAGCGACCCACTCTCAACGGGGGACCCTGAGTGGCGCTATGTGTGTGCGAATGTTCAACGTTAGAACCGCCACCTTTCAATGGATGGCGGGAGGCTTTGCCGGGGTGTTGGGCGCGCTCATGCTGGTGTCGCCACATCAGTTCGCTAACCCCGTTTACGCACCCTTCCAGCCGTATCTGCCTCTTGTGGGCATGGGTCTCTTGGTTAACGGCCTTGGCTTGCCTGCGACATTGGTCTTCGCCGGGCAGCAGCGATGGCTCGTGTTCGCTGCGCACATAATACTGGCGGCAGCGTTCGCCTCCTTGGGCGTATTGGTAATCTCCGGTGGAGCTTGGAGCGGCGCTCCTTCGAGCACTTTCACGGCTGTGGGGCTACTGTTCGCAGCAGGCATTTCGCTTAGGCGCTCGTCTGGCCAGCGAGGGCCGGACCTTTTCGGGATAGCCGTCGCGGCGACAGCGACAAGCCTTGGCTGCATGCTCCTGCTGGCACGTGGCCAGTTCGGGTCTCCGGTGTACTCGCTGCTGCTGCCCCACGCTACGTTAGTTGGAGCCGCCCTGCTGGTAGGAGGGATTGCCACCGCGGCTGCGCAGTTTGGGCTGCATCACGTCCGGCCGTTCGTCTGGGCTGCCCACCTGCTCCTCGCCACGGCGTACTTCGCGGTTCTGGGCCTTGTGGCCATCCCATTCGCCGCTTGGACAGCTATTCCGTACTACGGCGGGTTCGGCATCGCGATCGCGCTCCTGCCGGCCCTCGGTCCGCACGTCGAGCGCCTGGATCCTCACTCTCTGTCGGTGCGCCTGGCTGTGTCCTTCGCACTTGCATCCACCCTTCCACTCGTTCTCGCGATGGGTGCGGTGACCTCTCAGCGCCAGTTCATCGCGGATGGCGCGCCCAACTCGTCGCAGACCGCTAACCTGTCATCACGAGCCAGGGAGAACATCTCTCAGGACCAAGCATTTGAGGTGTTACTCAGCTGCATCGCCCTGGCGACCGTCGCCGGAGCCCTGGGCGCCAAGGCTCTATCAGCCCCTCTCAGGCGCATCACGCTCGCGATCGAAAAGCTACCCGACGCAACCCAGTCCACAGCGGTGCCGACCAGCGGTTTGACGGAGATGTTACAGCTCCTCACGGTCTTCGAAGCTACACGCATCCAACTCAGTTCATCACAGCAAGCTCTGATTCATGCCAATCGGGAACTGGGAAAGGCCAGCCAGATGAAAAGCGAGTTTCTAGCCAACATGAGTCACGAGCTGCGGACGCCGCTGAACGCCATCATCGGCTTCTCGGAAGTACTGCTGGAGGAGCTGTTCGGGGAGCTGAACGAGAAGCAGCGCGACTACACGCGAGACGTACTGACGTCCGGGCAGCATCTGCTGTCCCTCATCAACGACATCCTCGACCTATCGAAGGTCGAGTCAGGCAAGATGGACATGGACGTGCGCGACTTCTCCGTGCGCGAGATGCTGGAGTCGGGCCTGATGATGGTTCGCCAGCGTGCCGCTGAACACGCCATCACGCTGACGTTCGATA
>DATGVV010000194.1:0-9666 GCA_035299885.1 Chloroflexota bacterium
GTCCGGCACTGGGGTTATGCCACCGACCCGGAGGCCATGGCTCGCAAGCTGCAACGCAATCGTTCGCTGCTGGAGCGGAGCATCAGCGATGAGCCCGACGAGCCGTTCCATCACTACAGCCTCGCCAAGCAGTATCTATGGGAACACGAGCACCTATCGGCACTGAGCGAAGTCCGCCAGGCGATCGACCTCTGGACGGCGCAGGGGATGCCGGCCTATGGCTACGTGGGGCCGATGTTTGCGGTCGCCGCTTGCTCGGCTCTTAACCTGGGCCAGAACGACGTCGTGCTGGCGTTGGAGACTGAGTGCCCGCCTTCCATGGTGTCGTCGGACTTGCTGTACTACGCTGGCATTGCGTGCCAGCGCGTAGGCCAGCCGGCGGCGGCCATTGTGCGCTTGACGCGCGCCGCCACCGATCCTGGCGTTCGCCAGGCAACGGAGACCGATCCGGCTACCGCTACCTGGCAGCCTCGGCTCCTCATGGCTCAGCTGTACAACCAGATCGGTGAGCGGGAGGAAGCCTACCGTTGGGCTGTGGAAGCTGTGGACCTCATGCCCGACCGAGGTGACATCCTGCTTGGCGGCGCACGCCTGGCCATGCAGATGGGCCATCCCGAGGACGCCGCGAGGATCTGCCAGCGCGTGCTGGCCAGCCAGCTCGACGAGGCGGCCAAATTGAACGCGCAGAACCTGCTGCTCGAGTTGGGACAGGCGGTGCCGTCATGAGTCAGAAGAGACGCCGGCACCAGCCCAGCAGGACCTCCCCGCGGGCGGCCGGCAGCGCCAGGCCAGTGGTGTCCGCCTGCATGATCGTCAAGGACGAAGAAGCCAACCTGGCCCGCTGCCTTCGCAGTCTGCAGGGCAAGGTGGACGAGATTATTGTCGTCGACACGGGCTCGAGCGACCGCTCGGCGGAGATTGCGCAGGAGCACGGCGCGAAGGTATTCAGCTTCCCCTGGCGCGATGACTTCGCGGCGGCGCGGAACGAGTCCATTGGCCATGCCAGCGGTGACTGGCTGTTCTGGACGGATGCCGACGAGGAGCTCTTCGAAGAGACTCCAGGCGCGCTGCGCGAATTATGCCGCCGCGCCGAGCAGCCCGAGGGCTGGCTGGTGAGCTGCCGCAATTTATCGAGCGAGGCCGGCGAGGTGAGCACCGTCATCCGACAGTGGCGGCTGTTCCGCAACCACATCGGCCTGAGCTTCCATGGCCGGATCCACGAGCACCTCCGGCATGCCAACGGCAGTACGCTGGCCTACCTGCTATTTCAAGACGACGTTTGGATCCGGCACTGGGGCTACCTGCCGGAACCCGACCTGATGAAGCGCAAGCGGGCGCGAAATGAGCGCCTCCTGGGCCTGGCCGTTGAGGAAAGTCCGGACGATCCGTTCGTCCATTACAACGTGGGCAAGCAGCATGTGGCCCACTATGAGTTCGAGCAAGGCTTGCCCGCCCTGGTGCGCGGCATCGAGCTGTGGGTGGCACAGGGGCGCAGCAGCCACGCCTACGTCGGCAACATGTTTGCACTGGCCATCAACGCCGCCGTGGAGCTGAGGCAGAACGCGCGCGCTGTCGAGCTCGAGGCACTGCTGCCCGCCGATGCGATCTCCGCCGACCATCTGTTTCAGGCGGGCGTGGCCTGGTGGCGGCTTGGCCACCGCGAGCAGGCACTGGAGCGTTTGAACCGCGCCTGGCAGGACCCGGCCATGCGCGAGGGCATCGAGTGCGACCCCTCCAGCTGCACCTGGCGGCCATTGTCCGCCCTGGCCCAGTTCTACATGGAATCCGGCGAGTTAGAGCTGGCCTACGAGCGAGCGCAGCAGGCCCATGCGTATGGCCCCACCCTGCCCAACATCCTCTACGCTTTGGCCCTCGTGACCGCGCGACTGAAGCGCTACGACGAGAGCGTCGAATGGGCTCGCAAGCTCCTGTCGGTCGAGGCCTATGAAGGCTACAAAATGCAGGCGCGGCGGATGCTTCTCAATATCGGACAGGGCACGGGCAACCACCAGCTCGCCCTGGAGGCCTTCTCGGGAGCCATCGAGGGCATCGGCGAGACCGAAGCCCTCCTCATCCAGGCGGGCGCTCACGCCGCTCTGGGGAACTTTCAGGCGCAGTACGAGATTCTCGATGCCGGATGCCAGCGCCTCCCGGAAGACACCTCGATCCGGCTCGCTCTTGCCAAGCTGCTGGATGAGCAGGGGCACACCGCCAAAGCCATGGAGGTGCTTGGAGCGGGCCTGGACCAGCCCGATCCGCCGCCGGTCCTGTACGCCGATCTGGCCAAGGTGCTCACCAAGCTGGGCCGCTTCGACGACGCCGCCAACGCCATGCACGTGCACGAAACGCTGTCAGCTTCCATATAAGGGAGTTCTCCTCAGAAATAGGCGACACCCCCTACTTACGGAATAAGTTCACGTAAGTACTCTGTCATTGGCATTTGCTGGAACTGCTCAAATGAATGCTGGACGAGCTGCTTGATATCTGTCCTTACCAGTGCTCGCTCGCATTCAGCAACAAGCTGCTCGTAATCGGCCTCGAGTATCAATGACCGCAGCTCGGGATGAGTGTCTGATGTTTCGGAAACCAGCACGCAGCGGTTATTCAGGAGATATGTAGTCCTCGTTAAAGACAAATGCCTGAATTGATCGGAATTGTGGATATTCAAATTAACCTTTGCCCGCGCAATCAAATCATTGCGAAATGCGGCTGGTGCATCCAATAAACCAGTTACTCGACAGTGCTGTGATAATGCCTGAAGGATTGCCTGCCGCCGGGGCGAAACGCTGCCAAAGAACAAGACGTCAATGTCTTTCTTTTCCGGCACGCGGTGCTCAATATCCATCAGCTTCTCGTGGAATCCGAGCGAGAGCTTTTTCAGGCGCTCCGGAGGGAGATCGAACCGGGCTAGCAGCTCGCGGTTGGAGTCATACGGCTCCCAGATGGCGACCGCGTTCTCGTAGAAGCTCCGGCATTTCTTCTCGAACTGATCGCCCTGGAACGCGCTCATGACCTTGACCTCGCCGCTTCCCGGAAAGAGCGCCTCGGTTTGAATGCAGATGTATCGCAGCCCGGCATCCATGATCGACTTGATGTCCGCCTCGGACAACAAATGCGTCATCGCCACGATGTTAATGGCGGACAGGTCGAAGTTATTGACCGACATGTTGCAGTCGTGGCCAAGTGAGCGTAGCCCATAGGTAATGGCCCGACATAGATCTGTTGCCAGATACGCATACTTGTACCCAGCAGGGTCTATAAGCGTTAGGTTGAACTTCACAAAACCTCGATGAAAGCGGTTATTCTGGCCGGTGGCTTCGGCACCCGTTTAGCCGAGGAAACCGATCACAAGCCTAAGCCGATGGTGGAGATTGGCGGAAGGCCGATCTTATGGCACATTATGAAATCCTACAGCCATTACGGCGTTCGGGAGTTCATTATCGCGTTAGGATACCGTGGCGACGTCGTCAAACGCTACTTCCTCGACTATTCGTATCTAACCTCCGACCTCACAGTCTCGCTCGCCAACCACGGTGTGCGCGCCCATAAAGGCAGTGGTGAAGACTGGACCATTCACCTGGTGGACACCGGGCTGAACAGCATGACTGGTGGCCGCGTCAAGCGCTTGGCTGACTGGATTGGCAACGACACCTTCATGCTGACTTACGGTGACGGCGTCTCCGACGTCGATCTCGAGGCTTTGCTGCGTTTTCACCGCTCGCATGGCAAGCTGGCGACAGTCACGGCAGTGCGGCCGCCCGCGCGTTATGGCGGCTTGACCTTCGAGGGGGACAAGGTGCCCGTGTTCACCGAGAAGCCGCAAGCCGGCGAGGGTTGGATCAACGGCGGCTTCTTCGTCCTTGACCCCGGCGCTCTGGACTACATCGATGGCGATTCCACCGCGTGGGAGGCCGCGCCCTTGGAGCGGCTGGCCGCGGACGGACAATTATGCGCCTTTCGTCACGACGGTTTCTGGCAGAGCATGGACACGCTCCGCGACGTACGGCTACTCAACGCCGCCTGGGACCAAGGTCAGGCGGCATGGAAGGTATGGAATGACTAGAGTTCTCGTCACGGGCAGCGGTGGGTACATCGGCCAGGTCCTGGTGCCTCTGGCCAGGGCGCGCGGTTGGGAAGTAGTTGGCCTCGACGCGGGCTATTTCGAAAGCTGTGACGTGCCTGGGATGGACGTCGCCATGCCCGAAATATTCAAGGACGTCCGCGATCTGGAGCCGAGCGATCTGCGCGGCTTCGACGCCGTCATCCACCTGGCGGGGCTGTCAAACGACCCGCTCGGGGAGCTCAATCCAGGCCTTACCAGCGAGATCAACTATGCAGCCAGCGTCCGTCTGGCCAGTGCCGCGCGAGAGGCGGGCGTGAAGCGCTTCGTCTTTTCCTCCTCCTGCAGCGTCTACGGAGCACGTTCCAACCGCCCGGTGATCGAGGAGGATGAGCTCGAACCTTTGACCGCCTACGCCGTCAGCAAGGTCGAAACCGAGCTGGCGGTTTCCAAGCTGGCCAGCCCCGACTTCTGCCCCGTGTATCTACGCAATGCCACGGTGTACGGTCTCTCACCGCGCCTGCGCTTCGATCTGGTGGTCAACAACCTGGCTGGCTGGGCCCACACCACCGGCGTCATCCGCATCATGAGCGACGGCAGCCCCTGGCGGCCGCTGATCCACGTGGCGGACGTCTCGAACGCCTTCCTAGCCGCCGTGGAAGCGCCCACTGAGAGCGTCTGGAACCAGAGCTTCAACATCGGCACCGACCGCGACAACTACACGGTGAAGGACATCGCCACCCTGGTAAACGAGGCCTATCCCGCCTGCGAGGTGTCATACAGCGATTCGCCGCCGGCGGACTCGCGCTCGTACCGCGTCGACTTCTCTAAAGCCCGGCGCACGCTGCCCGGCTTCCAACCAGGGTGGACGCTTGCCGCTGGCATCGCTGAGCTGCGCGACAAGTTTCGGGCCGTCAATCTGAGCCTGGACGACTTCCAGGGACCCAAATTCACGCGGCTCAAGCACATTCAAACGCTCCAGGCGCAGGGGCTGCTGGACGGCGGCCTGCGCAGCACACCCGGCCTGGCACTGTCCGGCGCAGCGGCAGCCGGCTAGTGAGCAGCGCCGCTATGAGCATCGGCCAGCAGGTAGTCCCGCCGGATCTGGAGCTGGTGTCCAACTGCCGCGCCTGCGGTTCGGCGCGGCTGGACCTGTTCCTGCCGTTGGGCTCCACGCCTCTGGCCAACTCTCTGCTGCCGCTCGAAGCTGAAGAGTCGCTGCCCCTGTACCCGCTCAACGTCCTGCGCTGTCTGGACTGCGCACTGGTCCAGCTGCAGGAGATCGTGTCGCCAGAGCGGCTGTTTTCGGATTACGTCTACTTCTCGTCGGTATCCGATGCACTGGTCCGCCATGCCAGAGGATTCGTCGAGAGCGTCCTGGCCGCCGAAAGGCTCGACCAGGGTTCGCTGGTAGTGGAGATTGCCAGCAATGACGGCTATCTGCTGCAATTCTTCAAGGGCGCGGGCATCCCGGTGCTCGGTATCGAGCCGGCGCAAAACATCGCCCGCGTTGCTGAAGCTGAAAAGGGTATTCCTAGTTTGCCCCGCTTCTTCAATGCGGAGCTCGCCGCCGAGCTGGCCGCGGATAGGCGCCTGGCCGACGTCATCATTGGCAATAACGTGCTGGCGCACGTGCCCCATCTCAACGACTTCACCGAAGGCATACGCACGCTTTTGAAACCCGATGGCGTGGCCATGTTCGAGTTTCCGTATCTCAAAGACCTGCTCGACGGCGTGGAATTCGACACCATCTATCACGAGCACCAGTGCTACTTCTCGCTCGCGGCCCTGCAGCGGCACTTCGCAACGCACGGCCTGGACGTAGTCGACGTACTGCACGTGCCCGTCCACGGTGGGTCGCTGCGGCTGTCGGTCGCGCCGCGCGGCAGCCGATCCGTCAGCGCGGCCGCAACCGCCCTGGCCGAAGAGGAGCATCGCTGGGGCGTAGCCACCGAGGCGCCGTATGCAGCGCTTGCGCGGTCAGTAGAGCAACTGAAAACCTCCCTGCTCGAGCTGCTGGACAGCTTGAACGGCCGGAGGCTGGCGGCCTATGGTGCGGCGGCCAAGGGTGTAACCCTCACCAGCTACTGCGGCATCGGCCGCAATTACCTGGACTACGTGGTCGATCGCAGCCCGCACAAGCAGGGCATGCGCTTTCCCGTCGACGGCCTGCCGATATACCCGCCGGAGAAGCTTGTTCAGGACGTACCGGCGTACACGCTGCTGCTGACCTGGAACTTCGCCACCGAAATCCTGGCCCAGCAGACCGAGTATCTGTCTGAAGGCGGCAAATTCATCGTGCCCGTCCCTCAGCCGAAGGTTATTGCCGGTGATTGAGGGCGCCCAAGTGGTGCCGCTTGAGCGCATCCCCGACGAGCGCGGCACCATCATGCACATGCTCAAGCGCACTGATCCGCATTTCAAGGAATTCGGCGAGATCTACTTCTCGACGATCTACAACGGCGTCGTCAAGGGCTGGCACAAGCATCGTGAGATGACTCTGAACTACGCGTGCGTATTCGGCCGCATTAAGCTCGTGCTGTATGACGAGCGCGAGGGTTCGGCCAGCGCCGGCCAGTGCCAGGAGATCTTCCTCGGGCCGGATCATTATTCGCTGGCCGTGGTTCCGCCGGGCGTGTGGAGCGGCTTCAAAGGCATGAGCGAGCCGTTTGCGATCGTGGCCAACTGCTGCACGCATCCGCACGATCCGTCCTTGAGCACGCGGCTCGATCCATTCGACAACCACATCCCCTACGACTGGGCGGTGCGCCATAGCTGAGCCCGCCAGCCTCGCGGAAGCTGAGACCGTCGACATTCACCCCACGGCTCGGGTGGAACCGGACGTGCGCATCTTTCCGTCGGTGCGTGGCAGCCGTCTCGTGGTTGGCCCGGAGTGCCTGCTCGAATCATTCGTCGTCATCCGCTTTGTCGGCGGGATGGGCGACATCGTCATCGAGGAAGACACCCGAATCGGATCGTTCGGCACGCTGCTGTCCGGGCACGGTATTCACCTCGGCAAGCACATCCTGGTGGCGGCCGGCTGCACCATCGCGCCGGTCAACCACAACTACGAGCGGCGGGACGTACCCATCGTGCGGCAAGGCTTCATGCCTTCCCGCGGCGGTGTGGTCGTTGAGGACGATGTGTGGATTGGCGGCCGCTGCGTGCTGCTGGACGGCACGCACATCGAGCAGGGGGCGATTATCGCGGCCGGCAGCGTCGTACGCGGTCGAGTCCCTGCATACACCATCTGGGGCGGCGTCCCGGCCCGCTACATCAAGGACCGCCCCTAATTGGAGAAACCAAGCATGAACCATGAACTGCCCGTCTTTGAACCGTTTATCGGCGTCCACACGTTGAAAGCCGTCACAGATGCGCTGGATATCGGCTGGCTGGGCATGGGCGCGTTCACCAAGCAATTCGAGGAGGACATCGCCGCGTTCCTTGGCACGCCCGAACGTCCGGTGCTGGCCACCAATACCGGGACGTCCGCTCTCCATCTGGCCCTGCTGGTCGCCGGCGTCGGTCAGGGTGACGAGGTCATCGTGCCGTCGTTCAACTTCGTGGCCGACCACCAGGCCATTACCGCCGTTGGCGCGCAGCCGGTGTTCTGTGATGTCCGCTCCGACAACCTCGGCATGGATGTGGACAAGGCTGCCGAGCTCGTGTCCAGCCGCACGAAGGCCATCCTGCCGCTGCACTACGCGGGCATCCCGTGCGACCTTGACGGCGTCTATGAGCTGGCCAAGCTCCACGGGTTGCGGGTCATCGAAGATGCTACGCATGCTTTCGGCTCGACGTACCATGGACGGCCCATCGGCTCCTTCGGCGACCTGACCTGCTTCAGCTTCGATCCGGTCAAGGTCGTCACGGCCATCGACGGCGGAGCCGTGGTCTGCCGCAATCAGGAGGAGCTGACGCGCCTCCAGCACTACCGTCTGCTCGGCATCGATAAGGACACCGTTGAGCGCTACAAGAACCAGCGTGCCTGGGAGTACGACGTGGTTTCCGAGGGCTTCCGCTATCACATGACCAACATCAACGCCAGCATCGGGCTGTCGCAACTGGCCCGCGCCGGCGACTTTATCGACAGCCGCCGTGAGACGTGCCGCTTTTACAACCGCGAGCTTGCCGGCCTGGATGGCATCCAAACGCCCCAGACCGATTTCTCGGACGTAAGCGCCTTCATCTACTTCATCCGCGTAAGACCCGATTGGCGGCTGGATCTGATTGACTTCCTGCGGCAGCGCGGGGTCGCGACGGGAATCCATTTCATGCCGGCCCACCGCTACACCCTGTACGCAAACTGCCGCCACGGGAACATGGACGTCACGGACCAGGTGACGCAGGAGCAGGTGACGCTGCCCCTGCACAGCCACATGCCCATCGAGAAGGCGGAGCGCGTGGTCGCCGGCCTCAAGGCCTTCGTGACCCACCGCGCCCGATCGGCCGTTCCCGCCTGATGCTCCTCAGCGACGAGGTCGTGCGTCTGGCGCCGATGGATTCGACGCATGTCGACTTCATCACTGACGTCCGGACCGACTGGGCCAACTATGAGTACTTCTTCGATTTCCACCTGTCCAGCCGCGAGCAGGAGCTGCGCTGGATCGCCGAGGTGACGCAAAATCCCAGCCAAGCCAACTTCGTCATCTATCCAGTCGAATCGCCCGATCAGCCGGTCGGCACCATCAGCCTGACCAGCATCGACCGCCGCAGCCGTAACGCCGAGTACGGGCGCATCTACCTCAGCGCCGCCGCTCGAGGGGCGAACATGATGCAGCGGGCCTCGGTGATCCTCCTGCGCTACGGCTTCGACGAGCTCAACCTGCACAAGATCTACCTACGCGTTTTCTCAGACAACGAGCGCGCGGCGCGTATGTATCGCGGGCTGGGCTTCGAAGAAGAAGGCCGCATGCGGCAGCAGGTCTACAAGGACGGCGTGTATCGCGACGTGACGTACATGGCCGTATTTGCCGATGCGTTCAGGCAGGCTCCTGTCGGGCCGATTATCAAGTGAGATGACACACGCCTTTCCGTACGACGGAATCGCCGACTACCAGAACTGGAAAAAGGCGGTGACGCTCGTCGACAACGGCCGGATCGACCCGCACGCCGGCACCCGGTTCAAGGTAGATCGCGACACCAAGTTTGTGTCGGCCGGCAGTTGCTTCGCGCAGCGCATTGCCGAGAGCCTGCAGGACTACGGCTTCAACTACCTGGTTGTTGAGCCCGGTCCACCGTGGCTCAGCCGCGAGCAGAAGCTGGACTACAGCTACGGCCTCTACTCCGCCCGCTACGGCAACCTCTACACCACCCTCCAGCTGCTGCAGCTCGCGCAGAGGGCGACTGGCGAGTTCGTTCCCGCCGATGACTACTGGACAAGCCCCGAAGGTGTCGTCGATCCCTTCCGCCCGAGCATTCAGCCCGGCGGCTTCAGCACCGTGGAGGAGCTCCAGGCCGACCGCCAGCAGCACCTGGCAAGCGTGCTAACCATGCTGCGCGAGCTGGACGTGTTCGTGTTCACCCTGGGCCTCACCGAAACGTGGTGCTCGGCCATCGACGGCGCGGCCTTCCCAACCTGCCCCGGCAAGCGCTTCGGCGAGTTC
>DATGVV010000195.1:0-2894 GCA_035299885.1 Chloroflexota bacterium
GTGACGGTAACCGGCAAATCCTACTCGGCGGCGCCGGCGAAGCTCGGCCGGCGCGGCTGGCTGGCCAGCGGGCTGTGCTTCGGCTACTTCGGCGTGGTGATGGCCGCGCCGCTGGGCTTCCTGGTGCTGGGCTCGTTCATGCGGCGCTACGGCTTCTTCAACCTGCGCAACCCCTTCACGTCGCAGCATTGGCACGACCTGTTTGCGGACTCCGTCTTCTTCTCGTCGATACGCAACAGCCTGGCGATCGCCATCGGCGTGGCGGTGCTGGTGGTGGTGATCTACTCCCTGGTGGCGTACCGGCTGGTCCGCGGGCCGGTCAAAGTGGCGCGCATCAGCGAGCTGCTGCTGTGGGTGCCGTGGGCGGTGCCGGGCATCCTGATGAGCCTGGGCTTGCTGTGGTTGTTCCTAGGAACGTCGCTGCGGGTGGCGCTCTACGGCACCTTGCTGGGCATCATCGTGGCCATCGTCATAAAGGAGAGCCCCTTCAGCACGCTGTTCTTCAAGGCCGGCCTGCTGCAAATCGGGACCGAGCTGGAGGAGTGCGCCCGCGTCGGAGGCGCATCCTGGTTCCGGACCTACCGCCGCATCCTGCTGCCGCTGCTGGCGCCCACGGCCATCACCGTTGGGCTGCTGTCGTTCCTGTCGGCCATTCGCGACATCAGCACCACGGTTCTGCTGTACAGCCCGCGCTCGCGGCCGGTGTCGATCCTGATGCTGGAGTACAGCTTTGCCGGCGAGATGGAGCGGGGCGCCGCCATCGGCGTGCTGGTGACCGCCTTCGTATTGCTGGTCACCATCGGCGCTCGGGCGCTGGGCTTCCGCCTGACGCGAGAGCGGGCGTAGGGCTCAGCAGCCCTGGCAGCCGCCGTTGGCGAACGCGCCCTGGGCTTTCAGGCGCTGAATATACGAATTGTCGATGACATCTTCGTACTTGAGGCCGGCAACTTTGGGATTGCTTTCGGCCAGCAGGTCCAGGATGGTCTGGACGCTGGCTGGCGTGACGCGCGGATTCGCCGGGTCTGACCAGACATTCTGGTAGTTGTTGTGCCCCGTTTTCAACTGCGCTTCACTCACACCCTGCAAATGCTTCTGCGCGACCCGAGCGAACACGTCGTAGTCCTTGAGGACCAGCTGTGAGCCTTCCCAGAAAGCTTTGATGAAAGACGCCACGGCTTGCGGGTTGGCGCGGCCGAACGCCCCGCTGACCATCAGCGACTGCTCACTGAATGGCAGGTGCTGATCCGGGATATTCAGCAGCATCTTGTAGCTGTTCGCGGGCAAGCCCGTCACCACGTCGAGAGGGCCGGTGATGGCCTGGACCTGGCCGGCCTGGAAACTGGCAACCTGGGCGGTGGTGGTGCCAGCAGTGAGGACTTTCACGTCCTTGTTGTATTCCAGCCCGTTCTTCTTCAGGACCAGGCGAGTGATGAAGTCGCTGGAGCTTAGCGGCTGGGTGACGGCGATGGTCTGGCCCTTCAGGTCCGCCAGGCTGCCGATCTCCGGTTTGGAGACAATGACCAGCGAGGACGTCTGAACCACAGCCGCCACCGGCCTAAGGTCGGCGCCAGAGGCGATGGCGTTGATCGCATTTACGGTGCTGCCGGTAGCCACCTGGATACTGCCCGAGACGACTGCCTGCACCAGGGCGGCGGACTCCAGCGAGGACAGCTCGACATTCAAGCCCTCCTTCTTGTAGAGGCCTTCGTCCAGCGCGGCCCACATCGGAGTAGAGGCCACCGACAAGACGCCATAGGCGCCTTTGATGGTGCCGCTGGCCACTGGCTGCGGAGCGGCTGAGCTGGCCCCAGCCGAAGTCTTGGCGGCGGCGCTTGCGCTGACCGCGGGCTTGGCTGAGGCAGTGCTCGCCGGAGCCGGCGCACTTGCCGCGGCAGCTTGGCTGGCCGGCAGGCTGGGCGTCGTTGCTGCACCGCCACAGGCGGTCAGCTCCAGGGCCACTCCGATGGCGATTGCGAGAGCTTTCTGACGGACCATGGCCGGCATTGTAAGCCCCTAGGTCATCCTGAGCGAAGCGAAGGGTCTTCCGCCGCAGCGGACCGGGAAGGTCTTTCGGCCCTATGGCCTCAGGATGACACTAGCTTGAGACTGCTATTCCGACCGGGTGCGGGTCTCCGCGAACGCCCTGGGCTTCACCGTAGAGATTGGTGTCGATCATCTCGTGGTTAGGGTCGCGCGTGAGGCCCATCGGGTCGAGGCCCTGCTGCACCCGCTGAATCTCCTCCTTCAACAGGGTGCGCAGCATGTGCACGCCCCGGTCGGAGTAGCTCAGGTGCTCGGTGGTGCGGTCGGCGATCGGGCCCTGCGTCTCCCAGGCCATGTGGTCCTGGTTGCGCACTGAGGCCAGCGTGAAGCGCGCCTCGGGGTGGAGCTTGTCGGCCGGGTACTTGTACGGCTCGAGGTACTCCGCTGGCGGGTCGCCCTCATCCTCAAGCAGGCTGCCGTCCGGCGTGGGCGTGAAATTTACGTCGATGTGGTGGGTGTGGGTGTCGTCAATAGGGATACGGATCTGGGTGTTCGGCCCCTGGCGCAGGATGTTCGGGAAGATGAGCGGATGCTCGTCCACCCGGCCATCGGCATACACCCGATGCTTGATGATGCCGTAAGACACCACCCGGAAATCGGTTTCGACCACGTCGTCGATGAAGCCGCGAGTCGTGTTCGGTGGAGTCTTCCCGCGGGCGATGTGCTCCTGGTGCAGGATCTGCAGGTGAGCCGGATCAACCGAGTTCTCCATCGCCTGGAACCAGTTGCAGTCCAGCTGCGGGCGGCGGGACACCTTGCGGGTGCCGTCCGTGCGCACCCACACGTCGATTTTGGGAAACACGGGGGCGGGCAGCGGTCCCAAGTAGGCCCAGTAGAAGCCAATGAACTTC
>DATGVV010000196.1:0-3299 GCA_035299885.1 Chloroflexota bacterium
TGAGAACGCTCGGACGGCTCAGGACGAGCGTCGCCACACCGTCTTCAAAGCAAAGGTTGAGAAACTGGTAAGCCATTTCGCCGATCCAGCTTAGCGGTTTAGCCTTGGCTCTCTGCTTCGCTGATGTGGCGTCGGATTTCCTCTATCGTCCTTGCCGCGAAACCGCAACTTCGTAGTTGCTGCATCCAAAGGTCCCGGCAGCTTGCTTCCCGGCCTCGGTTCTAATATGTTCATGCGAAGGGGGAAGCAGCGGACTTGGCGTCAGGCACGCGGAATCAAGGCGCGCAACGGAAGGCCACCGGCCGCGACAGCCGCCAACCTGCGCCGAGGCCGAACACCCGGACCGTAGCCGCTCAGCCAGGCGCCGACACTGAGCTGCCCGAACTGGCTTTCCAGGCGCTGCACGATATCGCCGTGGCCGTTGGCGGCATTCTGAACCCAACCGAGCTGGCCAAGCTGGTGGTGCAGCGCGCCAGGGAGTTGCTGCGCGCCAACGCCTCCACGCTACGCGTGTGGGACGCAGAAACGGGCCTGCTGCGAATGCTTGCCAGCATCGGAGAAAGGGGCAACCTCCCGCCTGACGTGCGACCTGGCCAGGGCGCATCCGGCGTAGCGTTTCAGCAAGGACGGCCGGTGATCGTGGCCGATTATGCGACCTGGGATCACGCCTTACCCGTCGTCGTGCCCAGCAACGTGGCGGCCGCGGTCGCTGTCCCGCTGCTGCTAAATGAGCGCGCGCTGGGCTCGCTTACAGTCCGCGCTCACGCCCCGCGCGCGTTCACATCACCGGAAGTCCAACTCCTGTCGCTGCTCGCCGCGCAGGTAACGCCCGCGCTCGAGGCAGCTCGCCTGTATAACGAATCGGAGCATCGCCGCGTGCAGGCGGAGGCGCTGGCCGGGCTCGTGCGCGAAGGTACGCTCCAGCCTGACCCCCGCCAAGTCATCAATCTTGCCACCGAGGAGGCTTGCCGACTCCTGCAAGCCGACTATGCGGCCGTCGCCCTGTACGAGGCCGGCGGTGCGCTCACTTGGCACGGCGTCTCGGGTAACCGGACCGACGTCTGGAGGCAGCGGCTGTCCCCCGCCCAGGGCGGCTCCCTGGGCAAAGCCACGGCCACCGGGCGGACGGTGATTGCCGACCATCTCGGCGAAAACCCGGAATTCCCGTGGGAGTCGATGCCCGTCCATCAGGCCGAAGGCGGGCGCACGGCTTTGGGAACACCGCTAGCCGCCCGGGGCAGCACCATCGGCGGCCTCGTCGTGGGCTGGCGCCGGGACCAGGTGCTCACCGAAGAACAGGTACGACTGGCGGAGGCTCTGGCCGGCTACGCGGCAACGATTATCGACAACGCACGGGCACATGCCGAGGCGCAAACTCGCACCAAGGAGCTGGACAGCTCCCTGCGACAACTCGCGGCCACGCAGGAGCGCCTTCAGGCCGTGTATCAAGCCGTCTCCTGTGGCGTGCTGGTGCGTGATCGAAGTGGCGCGATTATCCACGCGAACGGGGCCGCTGAGAAGATCTTCGGTGTCTCCGCTGAAGCGATGCGGGGACGAACCCGGGCCCGGCCGCTGTGGAAGCTCGAACGAGAGGACGGCTCAGCGATTGGCGTGGAGGACCACCCATCGGCGATCGCCGTCCACACCGGCAAGGAAGTCAGAAACCTCACCATGGTGGTAGAGCGGCCCGACGGCGAGCGCAAATGGATTCAGGTCGAGTCGGTGCCTGTGTTCGACTCACAGGGGACCGTTGAGCAAGTGGTCTCCAGCTTCATCGATGTCAGCGCCCGGATAGAGGCCGAGACGGCTTTGAAAAGGCTAAACGCTGAGCTGGATGAGCGCGTTGCAGAGCGCACCGCCGAGCTTCAAGCGGCCAACGACGAGCTGGAGACCTTCAGCTACTCCGTCGCACACGACTTACGGGCGCCGCTGCGCAGTATGGACGGCTTCTGCCAGATGCTGCTGGAGGAGTACCGCGAGCAACTGGATGACAACGCCAAGCACTATCTGGACCGCGTGCGGGCCGGGAGTCAGCGCATGGCGCAGCTCATGGACGATCTTCTCAGGTTGGCGCGCGTCAGCCGCACGGAGATGCGCCGTGAGCGTGTAGACCTGAGCGGGATGGCGCGAGGCATCGCCCACGACCTCCAGGCCAGGGAGCCGGGGCGCTTTGTCGCGTTTGACATCCCCGACGACGTCGTGAGCTACGGCGACCGGCGACTGCTGCGGCTGATGCTAGAGAACCTGTTGGAGAACGCTTGGAAATTCACTTCTAAGCATCCCACGGGCCACATCGAGTTTGGCCGCAGTGAGGTGGACAGCCAGCCCAGATTCTTCGTGCGAGACGACGGCGCTGGATTCGACATGGCTTATGCGGACAAGCTCTTTGAGCCGTTCCAGAGGCTGCACGGCGCCACGGAGTTTGAGGGCACGGGCATAGGCCTGGCCACGGCGCGGCGCATCATCACTCGCCACGGCGGGCGCGTGTGGGGTGAGGGCGAAGTCGAGCGCGGCGCTTGCTTCTACTTCAGCCTATGACTAACACCCAACCCCGGTCTCTACGTCACTGCTGCAGCCGTCATTGAGCTCCGAGGATATGATTCCAGCCGAGGCCATGTCAGACGCTCGTTCTAAGCGTGGGCCTGTCGGTACGATTGTCAGCTCCCTGGTACTAACCCTGGCGGTCCTGTTGCCGGCCTGCGGCTCAACCACCCCGGGGCCGTCCGCCGCGCAAGCCAGCTCTCGACAGCTCTCCGCATCGGCCGCCCCCGCCGCGTCGGCGGGCAAGTGGGAAGATGTGGTGGCTGGAGCCAAGAAGGAAGGACAAGTCGTGGTCTATGGCCCGCCTGGGGCCAACTACCGGCAGGCTTTAGTCGAGCCGTTCGAGTCTGCCAACCGCGGCATCAAGGTGAACTTCACTGGCGCGACTGGCAGCGATATTGGCCCTCGGATGCTGGCAGAGCGCCAGGCCGGCAAATTCCTGGCGGATCTTCACATTGGCGGCACAACCACGATGACCGATCTGCTCAAGCCAGCTGGCGCGCTCGAGCCGCTGGCGCCGCTGCTCGTGCGGCCCGAGGTCAACGACACGTCGAAGTGGTATCAGAGCAAGCTGTGGTGGGCTGACACAGAGCAGAAGTACGTCCTCATGTTTGAGGGCGCAGTCAGCCAGCTGATCGCCGTCAACAAGACGCAAGTCGATCCCAACAGCTTCTCGTCCTATTGGGACATCCTCGATCCCAAGTACAAGGGCAAGATCGTCGCCTCTGACATACGAAGGCCCGGCCCCGGCGGAGGGC
>DATGVV010000197.1:0-1556 GCA_035299885.1 Chloroflexota bacterium
TCGATGCCCAGCTCGGCCGCATCCGTATGCGCCTTGAGCTCCACGGGCTTGCCCTCCCAGAGAAGCGTGCCGGAGTCGGGCTGCACGACGCCCGACATGGTCTTGACCAGCGTCGACTTGCCGGCGCCGTTGTCGCCCAGGAGCGCCAGGATCTCCGCTCGATTCACATGGAAGCACACGTTATTGAGCACCTTGTTCAGACCGTATTGCTTGCTGATATTGCGCAACTCCAGCAGCGGCGTCGCCGATACCCCACTCTGCACCGGCTGCTCGGCTGGTGCTGTCTCCATTCCGTCCATGCCCATGTACTTTCTCCTTTCGTTGGTGGATCAGGCCCGACGGGCTCGTAGTATTTCGTAAATTGCCGCGGCGGCAATGATGAGTATGCCAACGGGCGCCGTGATATAGATACCTGGCGCTCCGATCAACAGCAGGACGTCTGAAATCCAGAAGATGAGCGCGGAGCCCAGGACGATGCCCAGGATCGTGCCACGGCCCCCGGTAAGCGCCAATCCGCCGATGACGCAGGCAGCGATGGCCAGCAGCGGCAGATCAGCGCCGGTACTCGGCGCGATGTTGCCGATCCGGGAGGCGGCCAGGATGCCGCCCAACGCGGCGCAGGCTCCGCTCAGGCTGAAGGCAATCAGCTTCGTCCTGTCCACCCGTACCCCGGTCGCCGTTGCCGCCTGCTTGTTGCCGCCAGCCGCGAAGATGTGGTTGCCGATCTTATTCCGCTGCAGCAGCCCCCAGAAGGCGATTGCGAGTGCAACCCACCACAGGAACTCAGACGGGACCACGCCCAGGTTTCCGGCTGTGAGCGCGGCGAACCCCGGGCTGGGAGAGAAGGGCTGGGACGACGTACCATGCACGAAGAGCGTGCCGGCAGTCCAGATGAGCATCGTCCCAAGCGTGGTGATGAAGGACGGGATCTTCAGCCGGAGCGTGATCAGCCCGTTGAGGAGGCCGATGCCGGTGCCGACCGCCAATCCAATGAGTGCTGCAAGCCAGACGGAGAGCCCATTCGTCGCGAGCTGCGCCATCAGGATGCTGCTGAAGATGAAATTGGCGCCGACGGAGAGGTCGAACTCACCAGCGATCATGAGAATCCCCACACCCAGCGCCGGGATGCCCGGACTAATGGGAATCGCCTCCAGCGCGTTCGAGATGTTGGCGAAGCTGTTGTAGGGGAAGGTGTCGGGGCTGATGAGTCCGTAGATGACGCTGGCGACCTGGACGACCAGGAAGAGAATGAGGATGTCGAAGGCCGACTGCTGGCGGCGATAGCGGCGTCCTGCGGCCTTTGCGCGTTGTTGTGCCACTGTGGCCGCCGCGTCGGTGGCTGATTCCTGGAGTTTCATATCAATCCCTTTCTGCCAACTGCCATAGTGCAGAAGCATTGGAATAGTCTTGCTATCAGTGCGGTTTCCCTTGCCTGGGCGAGCCGCTATCGTCAACAACCGGCATGTCTACGGCCAGACTCTTTGCAAAGCCGCCATGCGGGCAGGGCTCGCCTCAGCTCTCGGTACGATGGGCTGTCTCCGTGCACACTTCGCTGG
>DATGVV010000198.1:0-4249 GCA_035299885.1 Chloroflexota bacterium
GGCGGCCAGCGAGGCCGGCATGGACCGCGTGCAGGCCGACTACATGGGCATGTTGGCCACCGTCATGAACTCGATGGCCTTGCAAGACGCGCTGGAGAAGCAGGACGTGCCCACCCGCGTGCAGACCGCCATTCCCATGTCATCCGTCGCCGAACCGTACATCCGGCGGCGAGCCACTCGCCACCTGGAGAAGGGCCGCGTGGTCATCTTCGCCGCCGGCACCGGTAACCCATACGTCACAACCGACACCGCCGGGGCGTTACGGGCGGTGGAGATCGAAGCCGAAGTGCTGCTGCTGGCTAAGAACAAGGTCGATGGCGTATATGACGCCGACCCTCGCAAGGTGCCGGCCGCGCGGAAGTTCGACAAGCTGACCTACATTGAAGCCATCAACAAGGGTTTGGAGGTCATGGACCCCACGGCCATCGCGCTGTGTATGGACAACCATTTGCCTATCATCGTGTTCGCCCTGCCCGGCGACGACAACCTGCGGCGCATCGTCCTGGGCGAGGAAGGACGCGGCACGCTGGTCACCGATCGCTAGAGGGAGGTAGGGCATGGAAGACATCGTGGCGCGGGCCGAGGCCAAGATGAAGGCCTCCGTGGACGTCCTGCGCAAGGAGCTCGCGAGCGTACGCACCGGCCGGGCCTCGCCGGGCCTGGTGGAGAACCTGCACGTCGAGTACTACGGCACCGAGACGCCGCTGAAGCAGCTGGCCAACATCTCCGCCCCTGAAACGCGAAGCATCGTCATCCAGCCCTACGACCGTGGCGCCATGGGCAGCATCGAGAAGGCCATCCTCAAGTCCGATTTGGGCCTTACGCCCAACAACGACGGCCAGAACATCCGGCTCACCATCCCGACGCTCACCGAGGAGCGCCGCAAGGACCTGGTGAAGATGGTGCGCAGGCAGCTCGAGGAGGGGCGTATCGCGGTCCGCAACGTGCGCCGCGACGCTAATGAGCATCTGAAGGCCATGGAGAAGGAGAAAACCCTCTCCGCCGACGACGATAAGCGGGCCCAGGAACGTCTGCAGAAGCTGACTGATACGTATATCAAACAGATCGACGACATAGGGCACGCTAAAGAAGCCGAAGTCATGGAGGTTTGATCAGGAGTTGGGGTTCAGGAGTTGGGAGTTAGTTGCCAAACTGTAAGGACGCTTCATGGCGTACGTAGCCGCGAATCCAACCCCCAGCTCCCAGCTCCTGACCCCCAACGCCCCTGTGGTTCCCCGCCACGTGGGGATCATCATGGACGGCAATGGCCGCTGGGCGCAGCGCCAGGGCCTGCCGCGGGCGGCGGGCCATGAGGCCGGCACGCGCAACATTCGCCGCATCTCCGAGAAGGCCCACGAGCTCGGCATCGACGTGCTGACGCTGTATGCCTTCTCGACCGAGAACTGGACCCGGCCCGATTGGGAAGTGAAGGCCCTGATGCGCATCTTTGGTGAGACCGTGCGCAAGGAAAAGTCGACCATCCTCGAAAACAACATCCAGCTCCATGTGATTGGTCGGATGGAGGGCATTCCCGCGCCGCTACGCTCCGAAATCCTGTCGGTGGTGGAGCAGAGTGCCCACAACGACGGCCTGAAGCTCAACGTGGCCTTCAATTACGGCGGCCGGGCGGAGATCCTGGACGCCGTCAAGCGCATGCTGCGCGACTGTGTGGACCCAGACGACGTGACCGAAGATCTGTTCGGCCGCTACCTGTACACAGCCGAGTTGCCCGATCCCGACCTGGTGATTCGCACGGCCGGCGAGATGCGGCTGAGCAACTTCCTCATCTGGCAGGCGGCCTACAGCGAGTACTACGCCACGCCAGTGCTGTGGCCCGACTTCGACCAGCGGGAGTTCGAGGCCGCCATCCACAGCTACAGCCAGCGCCAGCGCAAATTCGGCGGCATCAACGTATGAGTTCCTCTCCCACCGCAGTGGGAGAGGCTAGGGTGAGGGAACCTTGAACGCCGGCCAGCTACGGACGCTCACCTCCATCGCCTGGGTGCCCCTCAACCTGGGCCTGCTGTATATCGGCCGTGAAGCGTGGCTGCTGTGGGTGGCCATCCTCGCCATCGCGGCCACATCTGAGATCCTGAACCTGCTGGTCAAAGCTGGCCGTCCGCCGCTGCCCTGGGTCGGGCCGGCCGTGGTATTCGCGTTCGTGGTGGGCGCCTGGGCCATGCCGGGCAGCAGCTTCTTCTATCTCGCCGGCCCGATGCTCGTCATCACCCTGCTTCTGCTGTTGCTCAGTTACCGCCAGGCCAATGCCTTCGAACGCTGGGGCCTGACCACGGCCGCCTGCCTCTACACCAGCTTCCTGGCGGCCTACATGATCTTGCTCCGCAACGAGCGTAACGGCCTGTGGTGGATGGGCGCGGCGCTCACCGGCACGTGGGTGTTCGACACCGGTGCATACCTGGTGGGCCGCCGCTGGGGCAAACGGCGCCTTTGGCCGGCCATCAGCCCCGGCAAGACCTGGGAAGGCACGCTGGCCGGCACGGCCCTGGCGGCCGGCTTGTGCCTGGCCGCCGTCCGCGTGCTGGGCCTGAGCTATCCTCAGGCAATCGGGCTAGGCGTGCTTATTGCGGTGCTGGCCCAGCTAGGAGATCTCGTGGAATCGGCCATCAAACGGCAAGTCGGCGTCAAGGACGCCGGCAGTTTCCTTCCTGGCCACGGCGGGATCCTGGATAGGATCGATGGGCTGCTGTTCTCGACCGTGGGCGTGTACTACTTTGCGCTTTTGGCCGGCGCATGAAGCGCTTGGCGATCCTGGGCAGCACGGGCTCCATCGGCACCCAAACGCTGGACGTGGTGAGCCAGTTTCCCGATCGTTTTGAGGTCGTTGGCCTGGCGGCCTCGCGGTTGTCGCCGGCACTCGAGGAGCAGGTCCGGCGTTACAAACCCAGGATGGTGGCCACCGACCCTCGTGCCCTCATCGAGCTGGCCTGCCGCGACGACGTGGACCTGGTGGTGATGGCCACCTCCGGCAAAGCAGGCTTCGAGCCCACGCTGGCGGCGCTGGCCCACGGCACGCCTGTAGCCCTGGCCAACAAGGAGACGCTGATCATGGCCGGCGACCTGGTGATGCGCCAGGCCAAAGCGACGAACACGCCCGTTTACCCCATCGACAGCGAGCACAGCGCCATCTGGCAGTGCCTGCAGGGCGAGGACCGCTCGCGCATCGAGCGGCTGATCCTGACAGCCTCGGGCGGGCCTTTCCGCGAGCTGCCGCTGGATGAGCTGGCCGGCATGACCAAGGAGCGCGCGCTCAAGCACCCCAACTGGGTGATGGGCCCCAAGGTGACCATCGACTCGGCGACGCTCATGAACAAGGGCCTCGAGATTCACGAGGCGCACCACCTGTTCGATCTGCCTTTCAGCCAGGTGGAGGCGGTCATCCACCCGCAGTCGATCGTCCACTCCATGGTGGAGTTCGTGGATGGCTCCATCAAGGCGCAGCTGGGCGTGCCGGACATGCGCGTGCCGATTGCCTACGCCATCGCCTACCCGGAGCGGCTGCCCATCAACAGCCCGCACCTGGACGTCACGGCCAAGGACCTGACCTTCGATGAAATCGACGAGCGGCGTTTCCCCTGCCTCCGCTTGGCCAAGGAGGCCGGCAATAGCGGCGGCACCTACCCCACCGTGCTCGCCGCGGCCGACGAGGAGGCGGTGCGCCTGTTCCTGGACGACGCCATCGGCTTCATGGACATCCCGCGGCTGGTGGAAGAGGTGCTGAGCCAGCACGAGAGCTTCCCTGAGCCGGGCTTAGGCGAGATCCTGGAAGCGGACGCCTGGACGCGCCATCGTGTGCAGGAGCTGGCTGGGGCGCAAGTCCGGGCCTAGGTTTTCCCGATGGAGTGGCTGTGGATTATCCCCGTTTTGCTGCTGCTCGTGTTCGTGCACGAGCTGGGGCATTTCGTTACCGCCAAGCTGGCCGGGATCACCGTGCGCGAGTTCGGCTTCGGTTATCCCCCGCGGCTGTTCGGGATCACCTATAAGGGCACGGTCTACTCGCTGAACCTGCTGCCGCTGGGCGGCTTCACCAAGCTGGAGGGGGAGGACGGCTCCGAGGCCGCCGCGATGCAGCCGGGCAGCTTCGCCTCGAAGCCCAAGCGCACCCGGGCGCTGGTGCTGGCAGCCGGCTCAGTCATGAACCTGATCCTCGCCCCGCTGCTGCTGATGTCGGTGTATCTGATCGGCGCGCCGACGCCCACCGGCCGCATCCAGGTGTCGCAGGTGCAGGCCG
>DATGVV010000199.1:0-3942 GCA_035299885.1 Chloroflexota bacterium
ACCTCACCCTGCGTCTTGAACTCCTCCGCCGGGACGATCAAAAAGTCGCTCACCTTGAGCTGCAGCCCGGCGCTACCTTTGGGGTGAAAAAGGACAACGGTTCCCTGCCCCAGCACTGCCGTTACCAGAGTGCCCTCCCCCAAGAACGAGGCCTCCGTATCCTGGCCAAACACCAGCCGGCTTCCGTCGCTCAGCGCGATCTCTACCGCGCCATTCTTCACAGCCAGCGTATCCCCACTGAAGATTGCCGACCTGGGCAGAAGCGGCTGGCCGTTCAGGGTCGCGTTCGTCGTCGCCGTCACCGACCCAATCGCTGCCGAACTCGCCCGCGCCAGAATCGAGGTCAACACCAATGCCGGAGCGGCAAGCAACAGGACCAGCCAGCTCCGTGCCCTGAGATCTTTATCAGACATGATTCGAACTCCTTTTCGGGTCAGGCCCACAGCTCCTGCACCCGGAGATGTAATAGCCTTTGGATTCGCCGCAAGCCGGGCAGCCCCGATATTCCCGAAAGGTCGCACTGCACTCGCACGCCTTCGAGAGCGCATTAGGGGCCGTGCCGATCATGTGGAGGAACCCGCCGTGGCGCCGCCATCTTAAAGGTGGGAGCGCAGGCCCGTCAACGTGCTGTACTCGTCCAGTAGATTAGTGACACTCAAGGTCCTTTCGAGGAGATGCGGATTGAGCCAAGAACTCCTGGGGGGTGAGATACCCCAAGGCTTGATGGGGGCGGACGGTGTTGTAGGTCCGTTCCCAGGCTTGGAGTTCGTAATTGAGCTCGGCGATGGGGAGCGAGCAAGGGGTGATCTCATAAAACTCCTCCGTATGGGTGCGGTTGGCGCGCTCCACCCGGCCATTGAGTTTGGGGGAGCGTGGGGGCAGCACGAAGAGGCGCAGGCCCCGCTGCTGACAAGCTTCTTCGAAGACCGCGGCGAACTCACTGCCGCCATCGACCTGCAGAGCACGCAAGGGAAAAGGTAGACGACGTTGGAGAGTATCGAGGAACAAAGTGGCCGCCGTGGAGGTGGCGCGACGATGCACTTCGATGACATCCCAGCGCGAGACCACATCACGAGCCGTGAACTGCTTCAGCACCAGGTTGGGCGAGGGCCGCAGGTCCATGGTGTCGAGTTGCACGAGGTCTCCGGGCTTCTCCACCGCATAATCCTTGGGTTTGCGCAGAGCCCAGGGTCGTCCCCCCATGCCCCGCCGCCGCTTGACGCGGAAGAGCACCGGCGCGGTCAGCGCGCCGCGCTGCCGCAGCGAGGCCAGGATGCGACCCACCATCGAGACCGAAACCGCCCAGCCTTCCCGTCGCAACAGCACCGCCAGCTTATCCTTGCCCCAGCGCGGGTACTGTTCGCGCAGACCCCGAACCCGTTCGGCCTGCTCTGGCGTCCAGGTCGAGTGGCGCCGGCGGCGAGGCCGGTGGGAACGACCCTCCAGAGTGCCCAGCACCTGAGGGTCGTAACGCCGCTTCCAGCGGTAAAAGGTCTGACGGCTGATCCCGAAGTAGCGACAGGTCAGGGCGGCATTCCGGCCGTGAGCCTGGTAATGATCGAACCACTGCAGCCGCTTCTGAGCCTCGCGGCTCAACTCGGCCGCGCCCCGCTCCAGGTACCTGGAGCGGGGCAGTCTTCCTGAGACGATTCGCATTCGGACACTCTACCAAGAGTGTCACTAATCATTCTGGACGAGCACACCGCGGGGCTTTACTTTGCCGCGCCTCTCTGATATTGGGAAGGCCGGCGCGCGTAAGCAGCGATGAAAATCACCGACCTCAAGACGCTCGTGGTCAACGCCCAGATGCGCAACTGGGTGTTCGTGAAGGTCGAAACCGACCAGCCCGGCCTCTACGGCTGGGGCGAAGCGACGCTCGAGTGGAAGACGCGCGCCGTGGTGGGTTGCGTCGAAGACTTCAAGCCCATGCTGATCGGCCGCGACCCGACGCGCATCGAGTTCCTCTGGCAAATCCTCTATCGACACTCCTTCTTCCGCCTCGGGGTCATCGGCACTACGGCCCTGTCGGCCATCGAGCAGGCCTGCTGGGACGTCCTCGGGAAGTCGCTCGGCGTCCCGGTGCATAAACTCCTCGTCCGCGACAAGCATCCCTTCCAACAAGAAGTCATGGAACAGATGGTCTTTCACGAGGATGGCTCGGTGGCGGAGTGGTGAGTCCCTTGAAGAATACTCTTGGAAAGCCTTCTCCGTTGCGGTAAAGTCTCCGCCTTCCCTGCTTCCCTTGTCGAAAGGAGCTTCGAAATGCTGGTTCGACGCTTGCTGAGGGTTGTCCTCACCGCCACCCTGCTTTTCGGCGCCGGACCCCTGAAGGCCCAGGATCAGGTCAACGCCCAGCTTCCGTGGCACCCGCCCGTGCTCGACGCGCAGGGCAAGCTCCTCGCCTGGCACCACCCGGAGAAGAACCAGGGCTACGACCAGGTGCTGAAGCTCGGCTGGGACTTCATCGAGCACAAAGTCCCGCGTGACACGCGGCACGGTTCGGGCCTCAAGATCTATCTCATCAACGCCGTGTACGATGGTGAAACCCTGCAGGGATGGAACTGGCAGGGCAACCCGGCGATGGTTTTCGGGTCGTTCGTCGACTCGTTGGCCGGCTGGTATCCGTACTCAGGCGACGAGGAGGCCATCCGGGCGGTGCGCGAGATGCTCGACTACGCACTCGCCCACGGCACGACGCCGGCCGACTGGGACTGGGCCAGCGTGCCCTTCGCCACCAACTGCGATGACCAGCCGGACTACGGCCACTGCATTCAGGACATGCCGCGCGAGTTTTACGGTGGCATCGAGACGGACAAGCTCGGGGAGCTAGGTACGGGCTACGTTCTCTTCTACGAAATGACGGGCGAGCGGAAGTATCTCGATGCCGCCCTGCGCTGCGCCGAAGCACTCGCCAAGCACGTTCGCCCGGGCGACGCCGAACATACGCCCTGGCCCTTCCGCGTCAACGCCCACACCGGTGAGGTGCTGGCAGGGGAAGAATACGGCGGCATCATCGTCTCGTCGCTCCGGCTGTTTGACGAATTGGTCCGCTTGCAGGCCGGCGACACGGCGAGCTTCGAGAAAGCGCGCGACACGGCGCGGAAATGGCTGCTCGAGAATCCGCTCGACCGGCACAGCCCTGCCGGCGACAAATGGAGCGGCTACTTTGAAGATGTTCCGAAGAACCAGCAGAACGTCAACCAAGCGGCGCCCACCTACACCGCGTATTACCTGATGACGCGGCCCGATCCGGCCGCCGTCGACAAGGACTGGGTCAGCCACGTCGGCCACCTCATCGATTGGGTGCGGTTGCGCCTCGGCCGCGGACCTTTCTTCGGCGCCTGGGGAATCGACGAGCAGGGCACTCCCCCGACTTACGACGGCTGCTGCTCGCGCTCCGGGGAATCGAGCGACACGTCGCGCTGGGCGGCCATCAACGCGATGTACTACGAGAAGACGGGCGACGGCCAGGCGCGCCAGGACGCTTTCCGCTCGCTCAATTACTCCACCTACTTCGCCGCTTCGGACGGCAAGGTTTCCTGCTGCGGCCTGGGCTTCGACGGACAGTATTGGTTCAGCGACGGCTACGCCGACTACCTGCGGCACTTCAACTGGGCCATGGGCGCCATTCCCGAACTCGCGCCCATGGGGGAGAATCATCTCCTGCGCTCGACTTCCTTGGTGCAGAAGATCAGCTACGCGGGCCGCAACCTGAAGTACCGGACATTTGACAACGCGGCGACGGAAGTGCTGCACCTCAACTTCAGGCCGGCCCGCATCACCTACGGCGACATCGCGCTCGCCGAGCGCGCCGACCTGAAAGAAGAAGGCTACACGCTGCAGGCGCTCTCGGGCGGCGATTTCGTCGTCCGCCTCCGGCACACGAAGTCGAACGAGATCAGCGTAGCGGGTAAGTAAGAATCGCAGATGGCACAGATGTCG
>DATGVV010000200.1:0-5112 GCA_035299885.1 Chloroflexota bacterium
CGGCACCTTTCGCTTAATGTGTTTACTGCCCCGGAGTGCGGGCTTATTGTACAAGTGGCCTGAGTGGTGATTTGGCAAGGAGTAGAAGCCCGGTGAAACGACCCCGCTGGACCCCAAGAGTGGCCGCCTTGGCCGTTCTCATCCCCCTGCTCGCCGCTTGTGGCGGAACGGCGCCTCCTGCCTCCAGCCAGTCGCCGCCGACAGCCTCGGCGGCCGCTCGATCGGCAGGCGCTGCCGCGGCGGGTGCTCCGGCGCCGGGCAAGTCGGCCGAATGGGATCAGCTGGTGGCGGCGGCCAAGAAGGAGGGCAAGCTGTCGTTGACGGTGCCTCCCGGGCCGCAGTATCAACCAGCGCTGCGTGAGGCCTTCAGCAAGGCGTTTCCCGGTATCGAGCTGGAGATGGTCAATCTGCTTGGCGGTCAGTTCAGGGTGCGGTTAGCTAAAGAGCGCACCGCCGGCGAGTTCGCCTGGGACGCCTGCATCTGCGGCCCCGGCGCCGACACCTATCAGTTGGCCAAGGAAGGGGTATTCGACCCGATCAGGGAGGAGATCATCCTGCCCGAGCTTCTGGAGGACGGCAAATGGCTGGCCGGCTTCAACGGCCGGTACTCCGACGACGGCAAGAAGTACGTATTCGACTTCGGCGCCACCAACAACCAGAGCAGCTTCGTCAATCGCGACCTCATCCCCGAATTGGCGCTCAACACCTACGACGACCTGTGGAAGCCTGAGTTCAAGGGCAAGATCGTGTGGCAGGATCCGCGCGGGCCAGGATCGGGCGTCAACCAAGCGCTGCTGATCCTCCTCACTAAGGGCGAGCGGGCGCTGCGTGAGCTGTGGACCAACCAGCAGGTCCTAACCTCGACCGACGACCGCCAGATGGCTGAATGGATGGCCCGCGGCGTACGACCGATCGGCATCGGCATCGTGGCCAACAGGGGCGTGGACCTGCTGAAGAAAGAGGGTATTGGCCTCAACGTCAAGCCCTTTCCCGCGCCCAAGCCGTCGTCGTCTCCAGGGCCGCATGCCGTCATTCTCATCAACCGGCCGCCGCATCCCAACGCGCGCAAGCTGTTCCTGAACTGGCTCCTCACGCCGGAAGGCCAGAAGGTCGTGCTCGAGCCGGTTCGGAACAACAGCGCGCGGCTGGACGTGCCGCCATTCGACCCGGACGCGGTGGTGCCAACCGGGGTTGAGACAATCAACGGTCAGTCAGAAGCCTATGCGCCCATGAGGATCAAAGCTGGGCAAATCGCTATGGATGTCTTCAAGTAGGCAAGAAAGGGAGAGAGGTAATTGGCGCAAAAGCCAGATCGGTTTGAGGACTGGTACGTCTCGAGCTCGTACCAGCAGTTCGTGAAACAGGAGGGCGCTCCGCTGTACGAAGGCAGCGCCCTGGAGGACCTGGCCAGCCTGAAGCTGGTTGATTGGGAGCGCCGCGGGGGCAAGGTGGCCTACACCCGTCTGGGCGACCAGGAGGACCATAACCTGCAGATCATCGAGATTCCGCCGGGCGGCCAGCTCAAGCCTGAGCGCCACATGTATGACGCGATCATGTACGTCATGCAGGGCCGGGGCGCCACCACGATCTGGCAGGAGGGAGAGCCGAAACACACGGTGGAGTGGCAGGAAGGATCGCTCCTGGCCGTCCCGCTGAATGCCTGGCACGAGGAGTTCAACGGCTCAGGCCAGGAGCCCTGCAAGATCCTGTTCGGCACCAACATGGCGCACGTGATCAACCTATATCACAACCTCGACTTTGTGTTCAACAATCCGTTTTCCTTCACCGACCGCTACTCGTACCACATGCCCCAATACTTCGAGGACGAAGGGAAGCACTGGAACCTGCGGGTGTTCGAGTCGAACTTCATCCCCGACATCCGGCGTTTCAATCTGGACCCGTATCCCGAGCGCGGCAATCGAACGGCCATTATGCGCTTATCGATGGCCAACACCTCGCTCGGCATGCACGTCATGAGCGTGTCCGAGGGAACCTACGCCACCGCCCACCGCCACCAGGCCGGCGCCCACGTGATTGTCATTGGGGGCGAAGGCTACGAGCTGCTGTACATGCCGGGCGAGGAGCAGAACCGCCAAAAGGTCGCCGCGCGCCCGTATGCCGTGGTCGCCCCCAAGCTGAACGAGTTTCATCACCACTTCAACAGCGGCAAGGGAGAGTACAAGATGCTGGCCTTCCGCGGCGGCGGCGTCCGTTACGGCTACGGACGCACCTACGATCCGGCGGCGACCGCGCAGAGTAAGAACCCCCACGAGTGGTCGTACATGATCCCGTTCGAGCGCGAAGACCCAGCGATCCGGGAGGAGTATTACCAGGAGCTGGCGAAGAATGGCATCACCGCCAGGCTGGCTCCAATCGATCAGCGAGGCGGCTGACCACGCTTTCATGACCGATCAGCACGTTCTCAGACTTGTCGGCCTCAGGAAGACCTTCGGGCCTATTGTCGCCACGGACGAGCTGAGTCTCGAGGTGAAGCGCGGTGAGGTGTTCACGCTGCTGGGCCCCAGCGGCTGCGGCAAGACCACTGCGCTGCGGCTGATCGCAGGCTTGGAGCGCCCGGACCGGGGCGACATTTACATCGGCGATAGGCTGGTTGTCTCGGCGGCCAAGCGCGTGTTCGTGCCGGCGCACAAGCGCGGACTGGGCATGGTCTTCCAGTCGTATGCCATCTGGCCGCATCTCACCGTGTTCGAGAATGTGGCTTACCCGCTGCGAGCGCGCGGCGTGCGGGGAGCCACACTGCGGGATAAAGTGGGCGCGGCGCTGGAGCTGGTTGGCCTTCAAGGCCTCGAGGAACGGCCGGGGCCCCTGCTCAGCGGCGGACAACAGCAGCGGGTGGCGCTGGCCCGGGGGCTCGTGTTCGAGCCGGAGCTGCTGCTGCTGGACGAGCCCTTCAGCAACCTCGACGCCAAGCTGCGGGAGCATATGCGCGTAGAGGTCAAGCGCATCCAGCGCCGGGTCGGCATCACGGTGGTGTTCGTCACGCACGACCAGGTGGAGGCGTTGAGCCTGTCGGACCGCCTGGCGGTGCTAGAGTCCGGCCGCCTGATGCAGGTCGGCTCACCCCGCGAGCTGTACGACAAGCCGCAAAACGGCTTCGTTCGTGACTTCCTCGGCAAATCAGTCGTGTTGCGCGGCCAGCTGACGGGGGTGGCAGACGGCGGCGGCTGCGAGGTAACGATTGCCAGCGGTGGCGATCGGACGTTTCGGGTCAAGCACGTGTTCGCCGACGACCCGGCGGCCGGAGAGAAAGTCTTCGTCGCCGTCCGTCCCGAAGACGTCGCCATCGAGGCTGATGCCGGCGGCAGCCAGAACAGTCTCGAGGGCACGATCGACACCTTGCTGTTCGTTGGTGATCGCTGCGAATGCCACGTCCGTTTGGGCGACGGCTCCCCGGTGGTCGCCTACTTGCCCCGCCATACCACGTGGCAGGAAGGCCAAACGGTCCAGCTGAAGTTTCCCGTGGAGGCGCTGAGCGCTTGGCCTCGATAACGGCAGGGCGCTTAAGCGCTGTCCAACAGGCCAAGCCATTCCGCTTTGGGTGGCCGAGCCTGCTGCAAACGGTGCTGCTTGTCGTGCTTGCGCTGGCGGTCATGGCGCCGGTGCTGTTCCTGACGGCCAGCAGTTTCCAGCTGGCCCGGCCGGGGCAGCCAGCGGTGTACGGCATCACCAACTGGGTGACCGCGTTTGGTCAACCTGGCATCGTCGACGCGATCGTCAACACCGTAATTCGGACGGCGATCGCGGTTGCCATCGCGCTGCCCATCTCGATCTCTGTCGCCTGGCTGCTCGCTCGATCCGACCTCCCCGGCAAGAATTGGCTCGATCTGCTGTTCTGGATCACCTTCTTCATGCCAGTGCTGCCTATGACGCTGGGCTGGATCCTGCTGGCCGACCCGCAGTTCGGGCTGCTCAACCAGTTGGTTAAAGGGCTGTTCGGCTGGCAGGCCGGGCCGTTCAACATCTACTCCCTGGCCGGCATCGTGTGGGTGCACCTGGTGACGCGCACAATCGTGGCCCAGGTAATCCTGCTCACGCCAGCCTTTCGCAACATGGACAGCTCACTCGAGGAAGCTTCGCGTTCGTCTGGCGTGGGTTATCTCGGCACCATGACCCGGGTTTTCGTGCCGATCATGGCTCCGGCCATCACCGTCGTCATGCTGGCCAGCATCATCTTCTCGCTCGAATCCTTTGAGGTCGAGCAGGTGCTTGGGCCGCCCTTCAAGTTTTATGTCTACAGCACGAAAATCTTCCAGCTTACGGCCAGGGAGCCGGCGCAATATGGGGCCGCCACGGCGCTGGGCGTCGTCATCTTGCTGTCCATGCTGCCGCTGATCCTGCTGCAGCAGCGGATCAGCCGTGGCCGCCGGTATACCACCATCTCTGGACGCTACAAGGCCCAGCCAGTGGCGCTGGGCCGCTGGAAATGGCCAGCCGTGGGCCTGCTGGCTGCGATGGGCATGGTCTTCACTGTGGTGCCGCTGTGCCTGCTGATACTCGGCTCCTGCATGCGGCTATTCGGCTTCTTTAACCTGCCGGCTCCGTATACAGGCACGCATTGGCAGGCCGTGCTGGGCGATCCGGCGTTCCTGAAGTCGCTGGCCAACAGCCTGAAGCTCGGCTTCGGCACCGCACTGGCGGCGATGGTAGTCGCCGCCCTGATCGCCTACGTGGTGGTGAAGAGCCGGTACTTTGCCCGCGGCCTCATGGACATCCTGTCGTGGCTGCCTATCACCATCCCGGGCGTGATCATGGGCCTGGGCTTATTGTGGCTGTTCCTGGAGGCTCCCCTCGTGCGGCCGTTGTACGGAACGATGTTCGTCCTGATCTGGGCTACGACCTTGAGCAGCCTCACCCTGAGCGTGCAGCTCTCTAAGAGCCATCTCCTGCAGCTGAACGACGAGCTCGAGGAATGTTCCCGCGTCTCGGGCGGCAGTTGGCCCTACACGTTCCGAAGGGTGATCCTGCCGCTCATGGCGCCTGTCCTGTCAACGGTGGCTATCGTCGCCTTCATCTCGGCGGTGCGCAATGTCGCGCACGTCGCCATCCTGGTCACCAGCAACACGCAGCCGCTGGCGATCTACCAGCTGAACC
>DATGVV010000201.1:0-1625 GCA_035299885.1 Chloroflexota bacterium
CAGGTCGATTTCCTGCGATCGGCGACGGCGTTCATCGATAGCGGCCAATTCCCGCTCAGCAGCGGGCTGACGTTCGCCGTCGGGACGACCGGCGCCCCGGTCCACCATCCACCGCTGGTCACATGGCTGCTGACCATCCCGGCGCTCGTCAGCCGCGATCCGGCGTGGGTCTCAGCATGGGTGGCGGCGTTCGATGCCGTGGCCGCCCCCATCGTCTACCTAACGGCCAAGAGGATCTCAGGCAGCACGTCCGCTGGTGTAACCGCCGGCGTCCTGTACGCGCTGAACCCCACGGCCATCGTCTTCGGGCGAATGATCTGGAACGTCGACTTCGTGCCCCTGTTCGCGGCGGTGGGCTTGTGGGGGCTGGTCGACTTTCTGGTCCGGGCGCGTCCCTGGCCTCTGGCGCTCAGCCTGCTAGCGATCGGCTGTGCCGCCGAGCTTCATCCCGTGAACGCCGTCTTCCTCGGGCTGTGGCTGCTGGTGGCCGTGATCGGCTGGAGGAAGCTGCGTCCACAACCGATCGCTGTCGGAGCTGTGCTCCTCCTGGCGACCATCGCTCCTTATCTTTACCTGCAGACGAAGTCCGGTTGGTCGGACGTCCTGAACCTGCTGCAGTACCTCGGCCGGCCCAAGGTGCTGGATGGGGCGGTGCTCGACCAAGCGGGTGCCATCGCGGGGCCAACCATGTTCCGCCGCCTGCTGCCGCCGCCCGGCGACGTCATGACCACCTTCGGCTACGACCCGCTGACGTGGCTGCTGATTGCTCTGGCGGCGGCCGGGCTGATCGCCGCCAGCCGCCATCGGGCAGGGTGGGCTGCCTCCGCATGGCTGGCACTGCCCATCCTGGGCTCGCTGCGGCATAACGGCGACATCGTCCCCCACTACCTGCTCGCCATCTTGCCGGCACTGGCCGTCCTCCAAGGCCTTGCAGTCGGAGAGCTTTGGCGGCTGGTGGCCAGCCGGCCGCGGCTGATCGGTGAATGCTCGCTGGCAGCCCTCAGCGCCTGGTTGGCAGTCAGCTACGGCTTGTTCCAGCGCGGAGTCGCCAGGGACGTGCGCCAGCTCGAATACGGCATGCCGCTGCGCTACTCGCTCGCCGCCGCCGACCTGGTTCGGAGCCGCACCGGCACTGATCCGCTCTACCTGGCGACTCCCTTCCTGTGGAACCGCACGGTGCCGTCCCTGGCCGGGCGCCACGAGTACCACTGGTATTGGGACCGGCAGGCGTTCGTGTTCCCCCACGAAGCCGCCTGGTACCTGGTCCAGAACGGCAGCTTCGGCCACGCCTTTCTCTCGGCCCATTTCGGCCCGCCGAACGCCGCCGTCGCGAACGACGCCGGCCTGGCGGAATTCAGCCTGTTCAGGCTTCCGCAGGACGCGCCTCGCGAGGTGTTCAGCGGCCCCAATTTCAGGCCGCTGGACGCCTCAATCGGGAATGTCGTCCGCATGGAGGGCTACCTGGCCGGCGCGCTATCGGCTGGCCAGCCTGCACAGGTGCTGCTGCTGTGGCGGGTGCTGGACGCCGGCCGCGTGCCCGACCACTTGAGCCAGTTCGCGCACCTGGTTGACGCCAGCGGGCACACCGTCTCCATGGATCCAGACCTGTACGACGTCCGCGAGCC
>DATGVV010000202.1:0-5603 GCA_035299885.1 Chloroflexota bacterium
CTTGCCCGGATTCTCGGAGATCATCGTCCGCACCTCCGACTCCTTCATGCCAAAGCCCAGCAGCGCCCGGATGAAGATGCGCATGCCGTCGATCGAGTCCACGTGCATCACCTGGCCGAAGTCGCTGCCGATGATGCACCGCTCCGGCCCGATCTCGCGCATCGTCCGGATGGTCTCCATCGGATCGGCCACCGGCTGGTAGAGGCTGGGGATCATCGGCTGGCAGTACGTGCCGACGTACACGCCCAGGTCGGCCAGCTGGTTCATCTCGTCCAAAAGCAGCTTGTTGAGCTCGAGCAGCGGGTGATCCAGCACCGCCCGGTTGCCGATGTCCTTGGCCAGCCGCGCCAGCGGCAGCAGCTCGGGGAAGTCGGTGTGGCCGAAGCCAATGCCCACGTGCTTCTCGGCGCACATCTCCATGATCTGGCGTACCTCCGGCAGCACCTGGCCAGTCGATTCGTCCACCAGCCGCACGCCGTCATGCTCCGGCCGGCCGGCGCCGCGCCAGAAGCCGTACGACGTAAACGTCGGGAACCAGATCATCTTCACGTTCGGGTACTGCAGGGCAACGCGCACGTATTCCGGATTGGCGCCATGGCACAGGCCCGCGCCGCCGTACACTTCGACGCCGCGCTCCAGGTCGCCCTTCTCGACCATGTAGTTGATGTGCTTCTGAGTCAGGTAAGCCGCGCCGGCGCTGACGTTCCAATGGTCCTTGAAGGCGACAGCGCGCATGCCGGCCTTGGCCGCGTCGATCGCCACGTCGATCATGTCCTGGGCGCGGTGCACGAAGTCCGGGTAGGCGTGGATGTGGTTGTCGATCGCCCCCACCAGCAGCTCGTTCTCGATGCCCGGATGAATCTTGAGGACCTCCGGGTTGTCCTTGAGCATTTGGTAGAAGTAGTCCTTAGCGTTGAGCTCGCGCACGCGCGCCACGTTGAGCACGCGCCCCACCATGATCTGCTCAACCGCATCGGGGTCAGCTAAGAAGTCGCACATATCTACCTTTCTTTTATTCCCCTGAGATGTAGAGCCGGTGCGGGTCCAGCTCCCGGATCAACCGGACCTCTTCCGGCGTCGGCGCGACCGTCACCGCACAATCCCTTGAGATCTCCAGATCGAAGCCCGTCGAGGCTCGCAGATCATCATGCGTCACGCCGGGGTGAATCGAGATCAGCCGCATGCGGCCCGTGCTCTCGTCGAAGCCCAGCACGGCCTTGTCGGTGAGCACGCGCGAGGGGCCGCCACCGCGCAGTCCCGCGTCCTGGCGCGCCCGCCCGCCGGTCAGAAAGCCCGGCGAGGTGAGGTGCGACACGCGCTCCACCAGCTTGCGCGCCTCATGCCGGGCGATGATGATCGTTCGCCGAGCATTCGAGGCCATGTCGTTGGCCCCGCCGCTGCCGTTGAAGCGCCGCAGCGACCCATCGGGGTTGCGGATCTCGGTCGTGTTGCTATTGCCGAACTGATCCACCTCCAGTGCCCCCAAGAAGCCGACGTCCACCACCCCGCGGTGCAGGCAGGTGCCCATGATGTCGATGAAGCTGCCGAAGAACGCTGCCCCGAACCACAGCCGCGCGTCGGCGTTGCCCACGCCCAGCTCGATCGGCCGCGGGTCGGCCACGCCCAGCTCGTTCAGCGCCTTCAGCGTCGGCGCGTGCGTCCGCTGCGCCAGCGCCGCCGCCAGCAAGGGGATGCCCAGTCCCACCACGGCCACCTCTCCATCGTGCAGCTCCCGCGCCCCCACGACCACCATCAGCTCGGACGTCGAGAACTCAGTAGCCATCGCTTCCCTGTTCCTCTCCCACCGCGGTGGGAGAGGCTAGGTGAGGGAACCTCTTAGTAGCCATACATCGGGTCCGCCTTCAACTGCGCCAGCTTCCTTGAACCGCCCACCAACTCCAGATACTCGTCATGCGACTTCCCCAGCACATAGTCCCGCAGGTACCCATCGAAGTCGCTCCGGGAGCGCGCCACGTATTCCCGGAGATGGTCGGAGTCGTAGTCGTAGCAGCGGTACAGCGCAGTCGGGTGTGCCCCATGCCGCAGCGGGACAACCGCCGACACTCGAAAGCCAGGGATCGTCGTCAGCTCCGGCTGCTGCCGGATGGTCTCCGTGGGCACCAGCTCCTCGGCAATGACGATCACCTCGCGCGCCGCCCGCGCCGCCTCCTTGGAGTCCCACAGCGGCCCCAGCACGCGCGCGTTCCCCTCCTCGTCCGCCATTTGCGCCTGCAGGACCATGAAGTCGGGCTGCATCGCCTTCAGCAGCAGCACCCGCTCGCCGGTGAATGGATCGTCCATCTCGTGGACGCTGCCCGACTCGCGCAGCCGCTCCACGATGTCCGATCCCAGCAGCGACTTGATGGGCATGAACGGTACCCCCAGCGCGCCCGCCAGGTAGCGGAAGCACACCGCCAGGCTGCTGCAGCTTTCAGTGGTGATGCGCTTCAGCTCGTACGCGCGGTTGATCTGCTCCACCAGTCCAAAGCGGTCCAGCGACCCGCCGCCATAAACAAGGTGGCGAACGCAGCCCGCCCCAACCAGTATGTCCGCGTCCAGCCCTACGATGGCCTGCGAGATCGTGAGGTTGCGCCGTCCCTGCCGGATCAGCTCGTGCGAGAACGCCACCGCGTTCCGGGAGATGGCAAACCCGCTCAGCGCCAGGTGTGCCCCGTCCTTCACCAGCCCCGCCGCCTCGGGCAGCGTCCTGATCTTGCTCATCAGATCCCCTCTCCCAGTGGGAGAGGGCTAGGGAGAGGGTTCCCTGTCACGTATCGCCGCCCATAGTTTGGGCGCCGTGTAGGGCATGTCGATGTGCGTGATGCCTAACGGCGCCAGCGCGTCCATGACGGCGTTAGCGATGGCCGGCGGACAGCCGTTGGTGCCGGCCTCGCCCACGCCCTTCACGCCCAGCGGGTTGAATGGGTTCGGCGTTACCGTCTCGCCCAGCACCAGGTCGGGCATGTCGGTCGCGCGCGGCGGCGCGTAGTCCATCAGCGTTCCCGTGAGCGCTTGGCCGTCCTCGCCGAACAGCATCTGCTCGCTGAAAGCCTCGCCCAGACCCTGCGCGACGCCGCCGTGGATCTGGCCCTCCACGATCATCGGGTTGATGATCACGCCCGAGTCGTCCACCAGCACCAGCTTCTCGATCACCGGCCGGCCAGTCTCGCGCTCGATGCGCACCATCGCCAGATGGCAGCCGAATGGCCAGGCCTCCCGTCGCGGATCGAAGAAGGCGGTGTCCTGCAGCCCGGGCTCCATGCCGGCCGGCACCCGGCCGCCGTACGCCGCCGCCGCGACCTGCCGCCAGGTGACGGCCTTGGCCGGCGCGCCAGTCACCGCGAAGCCGTTCTCGACCTGCTCGATATCCTCGGGCGCCGCCTCCAGCAGGTGCGCCGCGATCTTCCGCCCCTTGTCGATCACCCGCTCCACCGCCACCGCCAACGCGCCGCCGCCCATGATCGCACTGCGGCTGCCGAACGTGCCGGTGCCCTGCTGCACGGCCAGCGTGTCGCCGTGGCGCACGGCCACCTCATGCATCGGCAGGTGCATCTTCTCGGCGATGACCTGCGCGAACACGGTCTCGTGCCCTTGGCCATGCGAGCTGGAGCCGGTCAGCACCGTCACCGTGCCGGATCGTTCCACGCGCACCGTGCCGCTCTCGAAACCTGCCCCGCCGGCCGGCTCCACGAATGTGGATAGGCCCAGGCCCACCAGCTCGCCGTGAGCCTGGCGCTCGTCTCGCTGCCGGATTAGCTCGTCCCAGTTGCCCAGCCGCAGCGCCTCGTTCAGCGTCTTCTCGTAGTCTCCGGAGTCGTATTCCACGCCGGTAGCTGTCTTGTACGGAAACTGCTCCGGCCGGATGAAGTTCTTGCGCCGCATCTCGATGCGATCCAGGCCCAGGTCGCGCGCCGCCTGGTCCACCAGCCGCTCGATGTTGAGCACGGATTCCGGCCGGCCCGCGCCACGATACGGCCCGGTCGGCACGGTGTTGGTGAATACCGCCACGATCTCGACCCGCACGTTGCGGATCTGGTACGCGCCGGGCGCCATGGCCAGCATCCGCTGCGGCGGCCCCGCCGTGCTCGACTGCAGGTACCCGCCGCAATTGGCGACCACCCGCACCTTGAGGCCCAGCATAGTGCCGTCCTTCTTGAGCGCCAACTCGGAGGTCATGTGCTGGTCTCGCCCCTGGATCGTCGTCAGGAAATCCTCGCTGCGGGTCGCTATCCACTTCACCGGCCGGCCCAGACGCAGCGCCAGCCAGCTCGCCAGGACGTGCTCGCGGTACAGCGGGCCCTTGCTGCCGAACCCGCCGCCCACGTCCGGCGCGATCATCCGGATCTGGTTCTCCGGGAACTTCAGCGCGCTGGCTAGATCCGCCCGCACGCGGTGCGGCCCCTGGACCGACGTCCAGACGGTCAGCCCCTGGCCCATAGGCTCCGGCACCGCCAGCACGCACCGCGGCTCCAGCGACAGGGCCACCTGCCTCGGGCTGGAGATGTGCAGCCGGGCGATGTGATCGGCGTCGGCGAAGGCCTTGTCCACGTCGCCGCCTTCCTTCGCGATCGTGTAGCAGACGTTGCTGTCCAGCTCCTCGCGCGCCAGCGGCGCAGCCGGCGCCAGCGCTTCCTCCACGTCGGCGATGGCCGGCAGCGGCTCGTATTCAATCTCGATCGCATTCGCCGCGTCCCGGCCAGCAGCCGCCGTTTCGGCCACCACCACCGCCACGGGCACGCCCATGGCATGGACCGCCGCCGTGGCGATTACCGGGTGCGGCGGCACTTTCATGCCCGGCACCATCACCGGCGCCGTGATGTCCAGGTCCAGGTCCTCGCCGGTCAGCACCCGCACTACGCCCGACATGGTCTTGGCCGTGGCCGTGTCGATGGACAGGATGCGAGCATGCGAGTAGGGGCTGCGCAGGACGCTCATGTGCAGCGTCCCCGCTGGCTGGAAGTCGTCCGTGTAACGTCCCGCGCCCGTCACCAGCGCCGGATCCTCAACGCGCGGAATGGAGGCGCCAATCAAGCCTGTACTGTGTTCGCTAGCCATTATTGGCAGTCTACATTGGCGTACCCAAGCGTACTGTCCGTGCGGCGGGCTAGTACTTACGGGCCAAGCGAACGGCTACCCCTGTTATCGTATACCGCCAAACAGGCGATAGAAACTCCACCCATTTAGCGATTGCCTCAAGGAGACGCGTCCGCTAGCTTTGGAAGCACGCTCGTTCGAGGGGGGAGGATGAGGTTGCTCGCGGTACGACGCCGCTATGGTTCGTACGCGCGTGTGGTCAGCCTGTCATGAGTAAGTCAGCCCAGTCCGTTACGCCGGCTGCCTATCAGGCGCTGCTGCGTCTCAGCCTCAGCTTGGCCGAAGAGACCGAAGTGTCCGGCCTGGCCAGCCGCTTGGCCGAGCAGCTGCCTGGGCTGCTGCCCGTCACCTCCTGGGAGCTGTGGATGAAGGCCTCCGATGGCGGGCTCGACTTCGTGGCGGCCCAGGGTTCACGCAGCCGCGAGCAGCAGGGCCGGCACCATCCGCCCGGAATGGGCGTCACTGGTCGCGTGATGAGCTCCGGCCTGGCCGAGCTGGTGGATGACGTG
>DATGVV010000203.1:0-11078 GCA_035299885.1 Chloroflexota bacterium
GCCATGCGCCGCGGCCGTGGCTCAGACCTGGGCAAGCTGAGCTCGAAAGACCTGATTGACAACGGCGAGATCGAGCTCCGCCAGTGGATCGTGCTGCAAGGGCTGCTGGGCGACCAGGCCCCAGAATGGCTCGAGTATCAGGCCATGTTCCGCGGCCTGATTGGCATGGCCGTCGGCTACTGGCCCTGCTGAGGCGCTACTCCTTATACGTCGCTCGGCGGATCGAGGAGCGCACCGAGGCACGCAAGCGTAAGGACTTTGGCGCCGCCGATCGCATCCGGCAGGATCTGGTGGACCTCGGCATCACCATCGAGGACCGGCCCCAAGGCACCACCGGGTACCGCCAGAGTCAGCGCCGCGACACCCGCTTGACATTCTGAGGCAAGCGAGTACAATGCGCCGCAACTCTCACGTTAAGGGAAGAGATCGTGTGTCCCTCCGCTGCCGCTGCCTTGTCCCTGTCGATGCTGCTGCTGGTGAGCTGCGCCGGACTCCCCGGCCGCGCCGCGCCCGGATCGCAGCCCACTAAACCGGGCGCGACCGGCAGCGGCTACCCGCAGCCGCGCTATCCGTCCTACGCCGCTAAGCCGCAGAACGTCGAGCAGGTCATGCCCTTCGCGCGGGATGCTGTCCGAGAGACCGCCGGCCGCACTCCCCTGGGTCTGGTGAAGCAGAGCCAGACGGTGCTGCTCGTGGCCACCGCGGCCGACAACCCAATCCTGTTAGAGGCCATCAAGAAGGCCTACGAAGAGCGCGGCGTGACCACCCAAATCGTGTTCGACTACGCCCTGCTAGGCGTCAACAAAGAAGACGCCGAGAAGATGTACGAGCTCACCACGCATCCTGGCAGTCAGGGTCAGCTGGAAACGAGCTTCTGGATCAACAGCCGCTTCCCTGATCCAAGCAAGCCCAAGGCCTGGCTCAAGGACCGCGATCCGAAGCTGTACGACGCGCTCTATCCCAAGATCGACATTCCGCCGGCACTCAAGGATGCTGCCGACAAGCTCGATCCGGAAAAGGACACGACTAAAGAGCTGGCGGCCGCGATCGTGCGCTATCTCGACACCCACGCCGAGGTGAACGCGGTGTTCTGGGCCCGTGGGGGGCGGACCTCACACCGCAAGCTGCTAGGCGACAAGCACGGCCCCAAGTACATCGGCTCGTGGATTTACGGCGAGGTCTACAACCTCATGAGCAAGGTGCCGTCCTTCCCGAGCGACGTCTGGCGCCTGGAAGAGCAGCGCACTATCGAGCCGCTGAACTTTGTGGACAAGGCAAAGGTGAACGACCCTGAGGGCACGGACTTCAGCTTCGATTTGACCGAACAACTCGCTGAAGCGTGGTCCCGCGGCGCTTACCAGCAAGGCCACCTGTACATGCTGCCGGTGCAGGCGACTGGCCGCTTCCCCTACTCTGTGGTCGACTACCCAGCGTTCGCCACCAAATGGCTGCCGCCTCAGGTCGTTCAGGCCAATGGGGTGTTCGCCGGACACGCCAACCACAACGGCGTGTTCCCCACCATCAAAGTCACGGTCGAGAACGGCTACGTCTCCAAAGTTGAGGGTGGCGGCCTGTACGGGGATTCCTGGCGTACTTTCCTGCAGTACCCGGACATCAACCAGGCCAAGTGGCCGCTCTACAAGGACGATCCCAACTATAAGCAGGGCTACTTCTACCTGTACGAAGCCGGCACCGGCACGAACCCCAAGTTCTACAACACGCCCCAGGACCCGGGCCAGCGCAATCGCGGGGGCACCGTCCACTGGGGCTTTGGGCTGCGCGTCGACAACGGGCCGGAGAGCCCCAATGAGCCCGGCAAGGAGTGGACCGCCTTCACGCAGGCCACGAATCTCCCGGACGACCACTGGTGGCACATCCACAATTTCTTCCTCACCTACCAGGTCCGTATCCGCGGCACGGACAAGTGGCTCACCCTGCTGGACAAAGGCCGGCTAACTGCCCTGGACAATCCCGAAGTTCGGGCCTTGGCGTCGCGCTACGGCAACCCCGACACACTCTTGGCCGACGATTTCGTGCCCGACATCCCAGGCATCAATTCGCCCGGCAGCTACCAGGACTTCGCTAAGGACCCCTGGCAGCACTACCAGCGCGTGTTCAAGCAGGTTGAAGACCGCAGCTACTTGTATCTCTATCCGAAGGGGTAACGCCATGCGCCATGCCCGGTTTGCCATCCTTATCGGCTCCATCTTTATCCTGGCCAGCTGCGGACGTGCGGCCGGTCCGGCCGGCAGCAGCGGCGCCACGCCGAGCGGGCAGAAGGCCGAGTATCCAGCTCCCCGATATCCCTCCTATGGCGTCACGCCGAAGACAGTCGATCAGGTAATGCCGTTTGCTCGCGACGCGGTGCGGCAAACGGGCGGCCGCACGCCGCTGGGCCTGGTGAAGCAGGGTCAGACGGTATTTATCGTGGCCCGCGCCAATGACAACGATCTGCTGCTCGAAGGCATCAAGAAGGCCTACGAGGAGCGTGGTGTCAAAGTCCAGATGGCCTTCGACAGCGAGCTAGCCGGCGTGAAGCGCGCAGATGCCCTCGAGCTGGAGAAGATCATCGGTTTCGACGGCTCCAATGGCGAACAGGAAGTGAACTTTTGGATCGAGAACCGCTTCGCCGACATTAAGGCTCCCAAGGAGTGGCTGAAGAGCAAGGATCCCAAGCTGTACTCAGCCCTCTATCCCACGCGCGAGATCCCGGACCGCCTCAAGGATGCCGCCGAGAAGTTGAACACCGAGCGGCCGACCGCAGCGGGCATCATCGCCTACCTGGACCAGCATCCCGAAGTGGACGTCGTGTTTTGGGCCAAGGGTGGCCGGCCGTCGCATACCAAGGCACTTGGCGACAAGTACGGTCCCAAGTTCTACGGCAACTGGATCTATGGTCAGGTGACGGAGCTCATGAGCAAGGTCCCGGCCTTTCCGAGTGACGTCTGGCGCCTGGCCGAACAGCGGACGATCGAGCCGCTGAACTTCGTGGATCGCGTCAAGGTCAGTGACCCAGAGGGCACCGACTTCCAGTTCGACCTGAGTGAGCATCTGGCCGACGTCTGGTCCAAGGGCGTGTACCTGCAGGGCCACCTGTTCATGCTGCCGGTCCAGGCCACCGGCCGCTTCCCATATTCCGTCGTCGACTATCCGGCCTTCACTTCCAAATGGCTCCCGCCTGAGGTCGTCCTGGCCAACGGCACGTTCGCCGGCCACGCCAACCACCATGGCGTCTTCCCGACCATCAAGGTGACTGTCAAGGACGGCTACGTCAGCAGCGTGGAGGGCGGCGGCGCGTACGGCGATGCCTGGCGCGCGTTCCTGCAATATCCAAAGATCAATGAAGCCAAGTGGCCCCTGTACAAAGACGATCCCAATTACAAGCAGGGCTACTTCTACTTGTATGAGGCTGGCCTGGGTACGAATCCCAAGTTCTACAACAGCCCCGGCGACCCCGGACAGCGCAACCGGGGTGGCACCGTCCACTGGGGCTTTGGGCTGCGCGTGGACAACGGCCCCGAGAGCCCCTACGAGCCGGGCAAGGAATGGACCGATTGGACCACGCAGAATAACTTGCCCGACGACCACTGGTGGCACATCCACAACTTCTTTCTGACTTACCAGGTCCGTATCCGAGGGACCGATAAGCAGGTGGTGCTGCTGGACAAGGGCCATCTTACGGCCCTAGATAATCCCGAGGTCCGGGCGCTCGCCTCGCGCTACGGCGATCCCGCCACTATTCTGGCCGATGATTTCGTGCCGGACGTGCCGGGCGTCAATGCTCCAGGCAGCTACCAGGAGTTCGCCAAAGATCCGTGGAAGCGCTACCAGGAAGTTTTCAAGCAGGCTGAGGCCGGCACCTACCCCTATCTATTCCCGAAGCCGCAGAAGTAGCGCTTTCCAGTCCTGGTGAGTTCTTTCTGGTCCGTGGCCCACATTTTGGGCCGCCGTCCATTCCTGGCATTCGGCCTGGTGACGGCGCTGATCGTCGCCTTGCTGGCCGCGGTGAACATGACCTCGCGGTACGCCCTAAAGCTGTATACCGAGGACCAGTTGGCGCGTTTGCCGTGGGACTTGGCCGTCTACCAGCAGGCAGACATTCCGCTGTCTGACGACGTCCGCCGGCGCCTCAGCCAGGTGCCGGGCGTGATCGATACAGCTGATCTGGCCTTCCTGCGCACGACCCTGCCGCCCGACATCCTGCCCTATGTGGACGGCAAACCCCTGCGCACGCCTTGGGTATCTGTCCTGTCGGCCACCAGCCCGGACCTGCTGCCACAGGCCATCCGCCCGCCGCGGGAGGGCGGCGCCGTGCTTACGCTGCTGGGCTCCAAGACGGTGATGGGCGACGCCCTGCTGGCGCTTCAGGGCACCAAGCAGTTCGGCCTCAGGGTCCAGGGCCGGCAGGGAGTGATCGAGACGACTTTCAGCGTGCCCATTGCGCGCGTCGAGCGGATCGAGACGACGGACGTCAACAACTGGTTCATGGACCGCATGAGCACGCCCTTCTTCGTGCCGTCGATCGGTGTCATCCTGGTAACGCCTTACGACGCGGGCGTCATTGGCGCCTTCGACCGAGCCGCCAAGGGCATCGTCCAGCTCCAGGGTGATGCATCCGACCGGCAAACGACGGTCCGCGGCGACTATTACCCCGAGGTCACGCACGTTGCGCGGCTCAATCGCTCGGCCCTGATATCGGGCTGGGACCTGGCGGGCTCGCTCGATAATCTCGCGGCGCTGAACCGCGTGCTGCGTGCCGCCGTGCAGTCGGTGACCCCCGCCAACACGCTCGACGACACCGATTTTGTGCTGCTCACGCGCATGAACCAGCTGGCCCGCATCATCGCGCTGCTCACCATCCTGATTTCGTTTCCGTTGCTGTGGATGGCCTGGGTGCTCATGGCCAACCTGTCGCGGCTGCTGATGCTCAACGAGCGCCGCGGGCTGGGCTTGATGCGCCTGCGAGGCGTGCCGGGACATGTGATTGGCGCCAGCCTAATCGCCACCATTGCGGCCGCCAGCCTGCTGGGCGGCCTAGCCGGGGCGGCGCTCGGCACATTCGTGCCGATGCTTGCCTACGAGCGCGGCTGGCTTGCCTGGGACTTGTTGTGGGAAGTTCAGGAGCCGCGCTTTCTGGCGCTGTTCGTGGCCATTGGCGTAGCCGTGAGCATGGTCGTTGCGCGGCGCTTCGTGACCTACGCCACGAGCATCTCGCCACTCGAAGCATCGGGTCGCGTGGCTGCCTCTGAAGCCGAGAGCGCGGCCATCCGCTTCGGACCTCTGCAGGTGCTCGCGCTGCTTATCGGCAGCTTCAAGATCGTGACCTGGATACTGAACGTGCCGCTGGCCGAAGCCTCTTCGCCCGATGCCATCAAGGGCCTGGCCCAGATCCTGGATTTTGTCGGCTTTCCGCTGTTCGTGTACGGGGCCTCGTTCCTGCTGGCCTCGCGCCGCCGCTGGCTGGAGAGGATGATGCGCTTCACCGCCGCCCTGGCCGGCGGCAATCTGCGGACGCTGTTTTTGAACCACGTGGCCATGAAGCCGCACCGCGTCGCCAGCTTCCTGCTGGTGATGTCGCTCATGGCCAGCGTCAGCTTGTACCCAACCATTACCTCGGCCTCCTTTGCCGATAAAGCGCTCCGCGGCGCACGCGTGCAGATCGGCACCGAGCTGCAGATCGTCCTGAACGCCGTGGACCTGGTGAACTACACCGATCTGCAAGGGGGCCTCGGCTCTCAGGTGAGGGCCATCGGCCGGGCTATGGATGGCGCCCTGCGCGGCATCCGCGGCTTGCCGGGCGTCCGCTCAGCAGGCTATATGGTGCAGTCTTCGATGCCCGGCGTGTACATGCCTGGCTACGCCGAGTCCGGCGTGCCGTTGTTCGTGCTAGACGACGCGGAGCAGTACCTGGGCAGCGCCTACTACGAGGACGAGCTGGGCCTGGCGCAGCCCTTCAGTGGGATCATCCGCGGGCTGTCCAGCGGACACATCGCCGTATCGCCCGTGATGGCTGCCTTTTGGAATTTGGCGCCGGGCTCACGGCTGCTGCTGGGCAAGCAGGTTGATGGCCGGCCGGCGAGCTCATTGGTGAGCGGCGCAGTAGCCGCCTTGCCGGGCCTCCCCTCGGCAGCCGTCACGGATCGGCAGAGCTTCGTCGCGGCGCGCGTGGACTACCTCAACTACCTGTTCGAGTCGAACGCGTACGTGGTAGCTTCCGCCGGGAATAGTGGATTGGACGACCTGGAGGCGCTCTCCCCGGCGGTCGTCGTGCGCATCGGCCTGCTGCCTGGCGCCTCAGCCGACGGGATTGCCGACCAAGTGCGCAGCCAGTTGCCGGCCGCCCCGCTCAGCGTCAGGACGTATGACAACGAGCTTGCCAAGGTCGGCAGCGATATGTTCATTGCGCTGGCCACCCAGAACATGAAGATCTACTTGGCGGGTGGTCTGCTGCTGGCGCTGATCAGCATCCTGGCCATCGCGCTGACCAACTACGCGGAGGATCGCCGCACGCTTGCGCTGCTGCGTATTCGGGGCGCCGGGCCGCGGCACATCATGCGGCTGTTCATGACGACGCTGCTGTCGCCGGCGCTGGCCGGCCTGTTGCTGGGCGTGGTGGTGGCCCTGGTGGCTGGTTTTGGCATGACCAACCTCATCTGGCGGCTGCGCGAGATCCAGACCATCACGCTGCTGCTGACCACGCATCTGCGTACGAGCTGGCTGACTGCTTGGGTGAGCGCGATCCTGCTCGCGCTGGTCCTGACGGTAAGCTACGCCTTCAGCCGTTGGGCCTTCCGGCAAACTGCCCGAGAGTCATTAGGAGGATGAGTGCCGATTTGAATCCCATGAACCCGTCCGGCGTCAGCGTGCGCCTGGAGAACGTCTGGAAGCGTTACCACACGGCGGCCGGCGAGGTGCTGGCCCTGCGCGGCATCGATTGGCAGGTAGGGCCGGGCGAGCCGGTGGCGCTGATGGGCCCCAGCGGCTGCGGCAAAACGACGCTCCTCAATCTGGTAGCCGGCATGGATCGGCCCAGCGAGGGCGCCATTCTCATCGACGATGGCGACATCGCCCGGTTTTCCGAGCGTCAGCTGGAACAGTACCGCCTGCGGAAAGTGGGCGTCATCTTTCAATTCTTCAATCTGATCCCAACGCTCACCGCCGCGGGCAACCTCGAGCTGCCGATGCTCATCGCCGAGGTCAAGCGCGACCAGCGGGAGACGCGCATCAAGCAGCTGCTGGGCATGGTAGGCCTCGAGGACAAGGCGGGTAAGCGGCCGGAAGAACTGAGCGGTGGCGAGCAGCAGCGGGTAGCCGTGGCCTTGGCGCTGGTGAATGATCCGCCTCTGATCATCGCCGACGAGCCAACCGGCAACCTCGACACAGCCAACTTGGACATCATCGCCAACCTACTTTACTCGCTGGCAACCGACCAGGGTAAGACCGTCATCGTAGCCAGCCACGACCCCAAAGTGGCCGAGCGCTTCCCGCGTGTTTACCACATGCGTGACGGACTTTTCGAAGAGCGCCCTTCGCTCGTTTCCTGATGTGACCGTCCAGCTGGCGCTGCGCTTCGGCCGGCGACCCTTCCTGTTCTTCGGTCTGGCCACCATGCTGGTCGTGGTCATCCTGGTCACCGTGAACGTCGCCTCGCACTATGCTCTCAAGCGCTACGCCGACGACCAGCTGGCGCGGCTGCCCTGGGATTTCGCGCTGTATCAGACCAACGTCCGGTCTTCCGCCCAGGTCCGGGTCGATCTGTCTCTCACCCCCAACATCGCGGCGGCGGAGGATGTCTACCTGCTGCGCCTGACGTTGCCGCCGGACACCGTGCCGCAGGTCGATGGAAAACCGCTGGGCTCACCCTTCCTATCGCTGCTGGCAGCCACCGATCCTGCCCTACTGCCGCCAACGGTTCGGCCGCCGTCGCCCAACCAGGCCGTGCTGGCGCTGGTTGGACCCGAGTCGCGCATGAGCAGCGCCTTCCAGGCACTGCAGGGGGCGCGCACCTTCTTCCTCGATCTGCACGGCAAGACGTCATTCGAGATCGGTCTGGCGCGCACCGTTCGCCTAGACCGCAGTGAGCTGAACCGCTGGTTCACTGACCGAACCAATACGCCATCCTTCATCCCCGACATCGGGGTCATCCTGGTGATCCCCAACAATTTCGACGTGGTCACCGGGTTCGACGATTTGGGTGGCCACGTGCAGGAGCACGGGGAAGAGGAGGAGGCACGCGATCCCGGCCACGTGGAGTCGGGCTCCTATTTCCCAGAGGTCGTGCACCTGCTGCGAATGGACCGGCCGGCCGTCATCTCGGGCTGGGACGTGACAGGCTCCATCGAGCGGCTCGGCCAGGTGCAGAAGGCAGCCCAGATCACGGGCTCAGAAGCCGGGGTACCACCTCTGGCCAACAGCATGAGCGGCCTCCTGCTGGCCCGAATCCAACGAACCGCGGGACTGCTCGACCTTCTGAGCACGCTGATCGCCCTGCCGCTGCTATGGGTCGCCTGGCTGTTTCTCGGCAGGCTCACCAGGCTGCTGCTGCTCAACGAGCGGCGGCTGCTTGGCCTGCTGCGGCTCAGAGGCGTACCCGGCCGACTGATCGGCCGGGCCATGCTCCTGTCAATTGGCCTGGGAAGCGCAGCGGGAGCAATCGTCGGCCTGGTCGCCGCATCCGTCTGTGCTGTGCTGATCTACGCCGGTGAATGGCTTCCCTGGAGGGTGCTGCTGGATGTTGAGAAACCGTGGCTGCTGCTGGGCTTCTTCCTCGTCGGCCTCGTTACCGCGCTGCTGGCCGGCCGCGACTTGGTGCGCTTCGCCACAAGCGCCTCGCCGCTGGAAACCAGCGCTCGGGTGATGACCGCCGAAGCCGAGCAGCAGTTGGCGCGCTTCACCTGGTGGCCCGCGGTGGCGGTGTTGGTTGGCGGGCTCAAGGTCCTGGGCTGGGCGCTGGGGTTCTCGCTGGTGTCGGTCACAGGATGGTCCGAGCTGGAGATCCCGGATCTGGTTCTCAACTTTCTCGGCCTACCCTTGTTCGTCTACGGCGCGGCTTCGCTGGCAGTCCTCAACCGTTCGCTGATGCAGATGACCCTGGCCGCGACGCCTCGCTGGCTGGCAGGAGGGCTCAAGCCCCTGTGGCTGCACCATCTCTCGCTCAAGCCACACCGGGTCGGAGGTTTCCTGCTCATCATGGCGCTGATGGCCAGCGTCAGCTTGTATCCGACCGTAATGGCGGGCTCGTTCGGCGACAAGGCGGTCCGCGGCGCCATGGTTGGGCTGGGATCCGAGCTCGGCTTCACGCTCAATACGCCGGACGTCGTGAACGCCGAGCTGCTCTCGGGACCACTCGCTGCTCAGCAAACGGCGATCAGCCGGGCGCTGACTCCGGTCCGGTCACGCATGCTGGTTCAGCCCGGCGTCCAGGAAGTCGACTTCATGACCGAGTACCTGCTGTCGTCCGTCTATATGCCGGGTGAGGGTTATCGCAGCCTGCCGCTGTACGTCATCGACAATCCAACCCGCTACCTGGCCGTCGCCTACCACGAAGATGCGCTAGGCGTCGAGCAGAGCTTCGACCAGATCATTCATCGCCTGGACGAGGGCCAGATCTTGGTCTCGCCCGCGCTGGCCAGCTTCTGGAACCTGCACCCGGGTTCGCGACTGCTGCTGGGCAGCGGGCCGGCGGGCGATCCCATCCGGGCTGCCGTGGCCGGCACGATTCGCTATTTGCCCGGCCGGCCACTGCAAACCATCACCGATCGTGAAAGCTATGCCACCTCTCAGGTGGACTACCTGAACTTCCTGTTCGACAACAGTGCCTTCGTGCTGGCCAGCGCCTCAAATGCGGCGATAGCACCGTTGCTGACGGCCGCGCCGCGGCTCGCCGCCCTGGTGAAGCTGCATCCGGGCGCCGAAGTGGGAGCGACGCAGGCGGCTTTGCTGCCAGTTCTGCCTGCCGCCCCGTTGGAGTCCCGGCTGCTTAGCGACGAGATCCAGAAGGTTGGCAACGACATGTTTATCGACCTCGGCCTGGAGAACATGCGCATTTACCTGGTGGGAGGTCTGGCGCTGGCTCTGGCGGGCATGGGCGCCGTGGCCTGGGCCAACTACGTCGAAGACCGCCGTACGATGGCGCTGCTTCGCATCCGTGGCGCGCAGCCGCGCCACGTCTCGCAGCTGGTGATCACCACACTGCTGGCGCCGGCCCTGAGTGGCTTGCTGTTGGGTGGTCTCGTCTCCTTGGTGGCCGGGTACGGCATAACTAACATGATCTGGAGCCTGCGGGAGATCCACAGCGTGGTGCTGTGGTTGACAACGCACCTCAAGGTGACGGCCGCTACTGGGCTGATCGTGCTGGCGTTGCTGGGGCTGGTCGCCGCAATGACCTACGGCTTCAGCGCCTGGGCTTTTCGGCGCAGCGCGCGCGAGTCGCTCAGCAGCGCCGGCTAGGCCACTGGCTGGCTGACGAGGCTGGGGCTCAGATACCTGGCCGGCACCTGGTATGACAGCTGCACCTCGCGGCGCTCTTGGGACGATTGGATGATGGCTGTCAGCGCTTCCAGGCTGGCTCGCGCCCAGCGCGCGTCCAGCAAGGGCGGACGGCCGTCGAGCACCGTCTCGGCCAGCTCGACCAGCTCGCCCGAGGGCGGCAGGTCGCGCAGCACCATCTCCTCGCGGCCATCCTCGGTGTAGATCAGCAGGCCATTGGGACTCTGCCGGATGTCGGCGTGCTCCAGGCTCAGGATAGTGAGGCCGAAGAAGTCAAACCGGCGGTCGTCAAACGACTGCACGCGATCCTCAACCCAGTCGTCCTGATACTCAGCTTGGGCGTACTTTTCCTCGACGGTCAGGGGGCGGGTGAACTTCTTGCGCGGGCCAAAGACCTTGTCGTCCGTGCGGCGATGGCCACCCTCTCCGATGCCGAAGGTGAACTCCAGCGAATCGAAATGGCCGTAGGTGCGCAGCGTGAGCATGGCCGGGGTGCCATTCTCGAAATCGAAAAAGGCCGTATAGTCGCCGGCTACCTCGAAATTGGGCTTCCATCGGCCCATGGTGGCGCGGATGCTGCGCACCATCCC
>DATGVV010000204.1:0-16973 GCA_035299885.1 Chloroflexota bacterium
TCTCCTGGCCTGTGGACGGCGCGCAGAACACATCGCACGTGGCGAACAGCCGAGGCCGATCCTCGGCGGGGACGAACCCGGTGAAGAACACGTCGCCCTCGAGGTCATGGCGCCACACGTAGCGCTCGAAACCGCCTCGCAGCCGGCCCTCGCCAGCCACGATCAGCCGCGCGCCCGGCACCTCTTCGCGGACGCGCTCGAAGGCTCGGATCAGGTACTTGAGGCCCTTGCGATTCTCCAGGCGACCCAGGAACAGGACGTTGGGCCGGCCATCGGCAAAGCGCTTGATGGGCTTGGCCGGGCGCTGCCACCACTCCAGGTTGATGCCGTTGGGGATGACCGTGTAATCGCCCTGGAAGTAGCTCTCCACAAAGTCCTTGGCGGTATTCGACACCGCGATCCGGCCATGCAGCTTCTTCACCCGGCGGTGGACGATCGCCTTGCCGACCAGGTAGCCCAGGTTCGATGCGTAGGACTGGCCGTGCGCGTGGAACGTCGCTACGTTGATCGTCTCGGAACAGCGCAGCACCGTCAGCGGCAGCGCCGGCATCAGCGGCTCGTGGATGTGCAGCACGTCGAACTGCTGCTCGCGCAGGATCTGCCGCACGCGGTGCGTCAGCCACATCGACAGCGTGATGCGCGCGGTCGAACCATTGATGCGCAGCGGCGTCACCCGGCCCAGCGAGATCACGTTGTCGTGGTGCTCCTCGCGACCGTCCCTGGAATTGGGCGTCAGGATGACGACGTCGTGGCCGAGCTCCCGGAACTTGGCGTCCAGAGCGCCGATGTGCTCGCGCACTCCACCAGGGGCGGCATAGTCGTACGGCGAGACGAGCCCGATTTTCATGTCCTCTCTCCCGCTGGAAGAGGGCTAGGGTGAGGGAAATCCCGCCGCACGTATTTCCGCCAGCGATACGCCGTCCGGGCTCGCATGATGCCGGTCATCTCGCGGTGCCACACGAAATGTCCGCGGGCACGAGTGCTGCCCGCTTTCAGCGAGCAGCGGAAATCCTCAGCCGTGCGGCCTTCGAACTCGGTGTAGGCAGCGCCCACGCCCAGCAGGTGGTGGGCATCGCTGCTGCCCGTCTCCGGCAGGTGCAGGACGCGCTCGTTCAAGCTGGCCACCTTGGCCGCCGTCACCTGTCCTGCCAGGCTGGGATTGATCACTTCAATGCCATCCAGGTCCTCGCTTGCGCGCCGCACCGCGCGTTCGCCCAGGCTGCGTGTCAGCCAGCTTAACGGATGCGGCGCAATGCACACGCCGCCCTGGTCGTGCACTGCCTCGATGGTCCACTCAAGTGACCGCAGCATCTTAACCGGCCTGTGGATGAACAGGCCGATGAGATGGCCCTGCAAGGTCGTGATCTCCATTCCGGGGATGACCTCGAAGCCGTATTCGGCGGCCATCTCGCGGGCCTCCAAGCCAGCGCGCGGATCGTCATGATCGGTGAACGCGACGACATCCAGCTCGCCTAGTGCGGCCACTCGGTCCATGATCTCGCGCACGGTGGCGGTGCCATCGCCCCAGCTGGTGTGGACGTGTAGGTCGGCCCGGCCCACCTCTAGCCCTCGCCTCCTGGGGTCTGGGGTCTTGGGTCTGGGGTCTGGTCCAAACCCCAAGCCCTAGCCCCTAAACCCTCGCGAAACACCGGCTGGAAGGCCAGCCACTGGTCTGGCCAGCGGCGGATGAATTCCTCGAACACGCTCGCCATGCGCTGGACCTCGGCTCTGGCATCGGTCGAGGGGATGAACGGCGGCCGCACGTCGGCCACGATGTGGCCATCGTCCAGCCGGACCGCCGTGCCGAAGACCACCGGCGTCTTGCGCCGCGCGGCGATGGTGAAGGCGTAGTGAGGCATGGTCGTGCGCCGGCCGAAGAACGTCACCGGCTGGCCGTCTCCCGCGACGTCGCGGTCGCTGATGATGGCCACGATCTCGTTGCGGTCCAGCGCGCGGTAGATCTCGCGCAGCGCTCCGCGGCCGCCGGTGATCACGTTGACGCCGCGCCGGCGCCGCAGCTCAGCCGCCAGCTGCGACAGCTTCGCCGGGCGCAGCTCCTCCACCAGGACGTTTACCGGCAGCCCGGAGGCCACGAACAGCTCGGCGTAGTAGTTGATATCGCCCACATGCGGGCTCACAAGCAGGCAGCCGCGGCCCTGGACCAGCGCCTCGCGGAAGTGCTCCCAGCCCTCCAGCTGATGGTCCTCCAGCCGGAATCCAGCAGGCCGGCGCGCGAACAGGCTCAGGTAGTACTGGGCATTGCGGATAAACATGCGGCGCACCGTGGCCTGGCGCCAGCCGGCCAGCGGCTCGAGGTTCATCCTGGCGGTTCGCCTCGCCCGTCCGGCGACGACGAACGCGGCCGTGCCCAGGGCGCTGGCCAGCCGCGGCAGCCAGGATTCGGGCAGGAGCGGCACGACCAGGCTGGCCGTCCGAAAGATCCAGTAGCTAAGCGACCGCCTCCTCCATCTCACTGCTGACGACTGACGACTGACGCCTCGGACTCCACATGCGCCTGAACATGTACCAGTGCTCCGGGTGCTCCGCGATCTGCTGCCCGATCAGGTCCGTCAGGCGTTGCATGGTTGCCTGCACATCCTTCAGCGGCTCAACCGGCGGCAGCACTTTGGCCGCGAAGCTTCGGTCTGGATTGCGCCACACGAAGGCGACGATCAAGGGCGCCCCGACCCGGGCCGCGAAATAGCCTGCACCGGCCGGAATGCGCACGGGCTCGCCGAACAGCTCGACCTCCACGCCATCGTCGCCCGGCAAGGGCTTGTCGATCAGGAAGGCTACGGCCTCGCCGCGCCGCAGCGCCGACGCCGTTCGCCTGGGCGCCTTGTCCAAGGGAATGACCTTCAGTCCCAGGGCTAGCCGGCGCTCATTGATGGCCTCGTCGACGCGGGACGAGCTGAAAGTGTCGGCGATGACGTTCACCGGGTAACGCTGGGCCATCGTCCCGGCCGCGAGGTCCCAGTTGCCGAAGTGCGCCGACGCCAGCACCAGTCCGCGTCCGCGGCTCATGGCCTGCTCGATGTGCTCCCAACCCCGAATGGCGCCGAATATGCGCTCCATCTCGGCCGTGCCGCTGTGCGGCAGCGCGGCAAAGTCGCGCATGTAACGCACGTAGTTGCGCCACTGCTGGCGCGCCACGGCCTCGACCTGCTCCTGGCTCTCGTCCCATCCGAGGATGTGCCGCACGTTCTCCCGCACCCGCCCATGCATGCCCGGCAGCACGCGCCAGCCGATGCCGGCGATGGCGTCCGCCAGCCACAGCTGGACTCCCAGCGGCAGCACCCGCGTAAGCCAGGTCGCTAAGCGGATGAGGAGGGCGACCAAACCGGCTCCGCAATCCCCTCGCCCTTGTCCGGTACTCCCTCTCCCTTGGAAGGAAGAGGGTCGGGGAGAGGGTTTCCGTACTGCGCGATGAAGGCTTCCGTCATCTGCCGCGCGACCGAGTCCGCGTACTGCACTGGCGGAGACTTCATGAAATACGCGCTGGGCCCTTCGATGGCCCCCGATAGGCCGTGGTCCAGCCCCAACTTGCAGCAGCGCACGGCGTCGATGACCACGCCCGCCGAGTTGGGCGAGTCCCAGACCTCCAGCTTGAGCTCCAGGTTCAGCGGCACGTCGCCGAAAGTGCGGCCCTCCATGCGGATGTAGGCCCATTTGCGGTCGGTTAGCCAGGCCACGTAATCGCTGGGCCCGATGTGGACGTTGTCCTCGCCCAGGTCGTAGTCCAGCTGTGAGGTCACCGCGTTGGTTTTCGAGATCTTCTTCGACTCCAGCCGGGAACGCTCCAGCATGTTCAGGAAATCAGTGTTGCCGCCCACGTTCAGCTGGCTGGTGCGCTCCAGTCGCACCCCCCGCTCGCGGAAAAGCCGCGTCAGCACGCGGTGGGCGATCGTTGCGCCGACCTGGCTCTTGATGTCGTCGCCGATGATGGGCAGGCCTTTCTCCTTGAAGCGGCCCTGCCAGTAAGCCTCGCGGGCGATGAACACCGGGATGCAGTTTACGAACGCGCAACCGGCGTTCAGCACCTGCTCCACGTACCACTTAGTGGCCTGCTCGCTGCCCACGGGCAGATAGTTCACCACCACGTCCGTGCCAGTGTCCTTCAGGATACGCACGATGTCGGCCGTCTGGCCGGGGGCCTTGGCGATCACTTTCGACAGGTAGGCGCCCAAACCGTCGTGGGTCATGCCGCGCTGCACCGGCACGCCCAGCCGCGGCACGTCGGCAAATTTGTAGGTGTTGTTCTGACCGGCCCAGATGGCCTCGCCCAGGTCCTTGCCAACTTTGTCTTTGTCGATGTCGAACGCCGCCGAGAACTCGATGTCACGAATGTGGTACCCACCCAGGTTGACGTGCATTAACCCCGGCACGAAATCGTCCTCCTTGGCGTCCTTGTAGTACTCGATGCCCTGGACGAGCGAGGAGGCGCAGTTCCCTACGCCGACGACGGCAACGCGGACTTTTCCCAAAGCTGTTCCTTTCCTCGATGAGTTTCGATCAGGCTGCCGACAGCGGTTTGCAATTGTGTCATTCGTTCGCGATTCAGCGAGCAGTAGACCTGGCGGCCATCCCTGCGCGTAGCGAGTACGCCGGACCGCCGCAGGATGCGTAAGTGCCAGGACGCCAGCGGTTGGCTGAGGGCCAGGCGGTGCGCCAGCTCACTGACGCTGATTTCGGACTCGGCCGCAAGCTCCCGCACGATGCGCATGCGGGTCCCGTCGCCAATGGCGCGGCACAGCAGCTTGAGCTCGCGGTCAGTCATTCATAAACACTCTTTTCATAAATAACCGTTTATCTTGCGCCTGTCAAGGAAACAAAAAGGCCCGCCTTCCGGCGGGCCACTGACGGCTAGCGCCTAGCGTCTATTTAAAGTAGTCGGCGTTGATCTGGATGAACTGGCTCCACTCGGCCGGGACTTCGGATTCCTCGAAGATGGCGTTCACCGGGCACTCTGGCACGCACGCCCCGCAATCGATGCACTCATCCGGATGGATGTAGTACATGTCGTCCTCGTCCTTTGCATAAATGCAGTCAACGGGGCACACCTCAACGCAAGCTGCGTCCTTCACCCCGACGCATGGGTCGGTGATGATGTAGGCCATCTGTTCCTGAAATCCTCCCTGTTCTCTCGTCAACCGCGCGCGGTGCGCAACCGTTGAAGTTTACCCTACCATGGCCCTATGGCGGGTAAGAAAGAGCGCCGCGGGCTCATCCTGGTCCACACCGGCAACGGCAAGGGGAAGACCACCGCCGCGCTGGGTCTAGCCTTCCGGGCCGTGGGCTACGACATGAAGGTGCTGATGCTCCAGTTCCTCAAGGGCGGCTGGAAACCCGGCGAGTACCGCGCGGTCAAGAAGTTCGAGCCGAACTTCCAGATCGTGCCCATGGGCCAGGGCTTCCTGTGGATTGACGCCGAGGACCAGGAGGACCGTAACCGCCTGCTGGTACGGAAGGCCTGGGACTACGGCCGGCAGCAGGTGCGCGAGGGCGGCTGGGACATGGTCATCTTCGACGAAATCAACTACGTCATCGGCTACGGCCTGATCCCAGTCCCCGAGGTCGTTGACATGCTGCGGACCAAGCCGGAGATGCTGCACGTCGTGCTCACCGGCCGCAACGCCAAGGATGAGATCATCGAGCTAGCCGACACCGTCACGGAGATGCGCCCCATCAAGCACGCCTACGAGAAAGGAACCGCCGCCCAGAAAGGCATCGAGTTCTAGATCGAAACGTGAAAGGAACAGCAATGACCGAGCGTTACGTTGATGCGGACGGGCACGTCCTGGAGGACCTGCAAGACCTGGCCACCTTCGTCGAAAAGGGCTGGCACCCCTTTGCCTCTGCCAACCTCATCCCCAGCCTGGACTACTTCCACACGCCCAGCACCGGGGCGCCGCGTTTGCCCGGCACATTTATCCCGGCGCCGGCCGAACGCTGGCTGGAGTTCATTGACCGTACCAACACCGAGTGCACCGTGCTGTACCCCACCGCGGGCCTGGCCTATGGCCGGATCGCCTATCCCGCGTGGGCGCTGGTGTACGCCCGCATGTACAACGACTGGCTGCATGAGCGGTTTATCAAAGCCAGCCCGCGCCTCAAGGCGGTAGCGCTCATTCCGATGCAGGACCCTCCGGCCGCGGTGCGAGAGCTGCGGCGAGCCGTGACCGAGCTCGGCATGGTGGGCGCCATGCTCCCGTCGAACGGCCTGCACCGGCACCTTGGGGCGAAGGAGTTTTGGCCCATCTACGAGGAGGCCGCTAAGCTCGACTGCGCGCTGGCAGTGCACGGCGGAAGCTACGCCGACCTCGGCTTCAACACTTTCACTGTGTTTCCGCCGACGCGCGCCCTGGGCATGCCCTTTCCGCTGGCCATCGCCCTCACCGGCATGATGGCGGAAGGCGTATTGGATGAGTTCCCCGGCTTGCGCATCGGCTTCTTGGAGGGCGGCACCGCCTGGATTCCGCTGGTCATCGATCGCCTCGCCCGAGAGCTGGAATACGGCGGCCTCAAACTCAAGCGCCACCCGGTGGACTATTTCAACGACGACCGCCTGTTCGTCGGCTGCGAGGGTAACGAGCAGGCCTTGGCTTACGCCATCGAGCGCGTTGGCCCTGGCCCCTTCATGTTCGCCTCAGACTTCCCCCACGAGATCAGCATGGACAACTGCATGGAGGAGATCGATGAGATCCTCGAGCGCGAGGATCTGAAGGACGAGCACAAGCAGGCGATCCTGGGACAAAACGCCCGCCGCTTCTACAAGTTCTGAGCGTGAGCGCCACGTAGTGGAACAGAATGGGACCCCAATGGCAGCTTTGGGCCCCCTTACCAATCTGGCACCGGATTCTGGGCAGCCGCGGCCGGCCGGCTTCCTGGCGCTGGTCGGCGCGTTCCCTGATGCTCCCGAATACTCGGAAGCGCTCGCCCGGGCCGCCCGTAGTCGCCACGCCCAGCGTTCGCGGCCGGCGCCGCAACTTGAACCATGATTGTGTTCGACAGAGATGTCGTGAGCACCTCATGCGGCCGCGGCCGTCACCGTTCCTGACGGCCCGCCTGGCCGAGGTGCCCGCCGCTGACCAATGCGCAACCGCCGTCACAATCGGTGAGCTGGCGTATGGCGCCCATCGAGTGGGCCGGCCCGACCTCTATCAGCGCGCGATGAGACTCCTGGGCGCCGCCCGCATCCTTCCGTTCGACCGAGACGCCGCGGAGCGCTACGGCCAGCTCCGCAGCGACCTCGAACGCGAGGGGCGGCGGCTCGCCGATCCGGATCTGCGCATCGCTGCGACAGTCCTGGCTCACGGCGGGACGCTTATCACCGGAAACGTTAGACACTTCCGACGAATTGCCAGCCTGCCGGTCGAAAACTGGCTGCTTGGCTGAGTCTGGACCCCAAGTTTCCGACCCGGCCCTTCTCAGCGTTTTCTTAGCTGTTGCTCACAGGCGCTTAACGTCGCGCCGGTACAGTCAGCTCAGAAACTTGCTGCCTGAAGTGGCAGTACCTTTATGTAAGGACCCCTCATGGAGAATCGACTTCCCCTGCCGCGGCCGCTGCCGGCCATCACCGGCAAGCTGGCTGGCGGCATCCTCGCGGCTGCCCTGGTCGTCAGCGGCGTGGCCGTCTACCGTTACCGCGCCGCTAGCGCCGCTGGAGCGAGCGCCTACACCACGACGCGGGTGCAGCGCGGCGCTATTACCGACGCGGTCACCGGCACCGGCCCCATCGCCGCCTCGCAGGCAGTGCCGCTCAACTTCAAGAACTCCGGCAAGGTGTCCGAGATCGACGTCAACGTGGGCGATAAGGTCAAGGCCGGCCGGGTGCTGGCCAAGCTCGACGATTCCGATCTGAGGGCTCAGCTGCAGCAGGCCCAGGCCAACCTGGCCAACGCGCAGTCCAACCTGAACAAGCTCACCCAGGGCGCTGCGCCGGCCGACGTAGCCGCCGCCCAAGCCTCCGTCGACGCAGCCAGCAAAGCCCTGGCCACCGCGGGGGATGTGGCCGCCAAGGATCTGGCCACCGCCCAGCAATCAGCGGCCGATGCCGCGAAGAACCTCCAGACCGTACAGGCTCAGATCGACGCCGGCACCGCCGCTGACAGGGTGGCGGTGGCGAATGCCCAGCAGGCGCTGGCTGATGCCCAGAAGACGGCCCAGACCCTCCCCGCCGTCATTGCCCAGCAGATCGAGCAGGCCAAGGACAAGCTGTTCGCCGATCAGGTGGCGGATGACGCCGCCGTGGGCCGCGGTGCGATGACCAAGGAGGCCCGCCAGGCGGCCCTCGACGCCGACCAGGCGGCCATCGATCAGGCCAATGCCTCGGCGCAGCAGCAGCTCGCCCAGTCCAGGCAGACGGTCAATCAGGCTCAGGCCACGCTCAACACGGCCCAGGCTACGCTGCAGAACGACGTGGCCAAGTTCCAGAACCAGCTCGTTTCGGCTCAGACTCAGCTCAATACGGCCAAGTCCAACCTGGCCAGCACACAGTCCAAAGGCAACCAGAGTGTCCAGTCCGCCGCCTCGTCACTGCAGACGAGCCAGGCTTCCTACAACCAGAAGGTGGCCCCGCCGACTCCGGCCGACCTCGACGCCGCCAACGCGCAAGGCGCCGCTCAGCAAGCTGCCGTTCAGCTGGCTCAGAACAACCTCGACGCCGCCGTCCTGGTGGCGCCCACCGATGGCACCGTCACCACCATCAGCGGTGCGGTTGGCCAGTGGCTCAGCGGCGGCGCGACCAGCGGGGCGGCCGCCACCTCAGCTAGCGGCGCCAGCTCCGGCTCGTCGAGCAGCAGCTCCAACAGCTCCAGCTTCATCTCGCTCACCAGCCTCAGCGGGCTGCAGGTTACGGCCCAGATCAACGAGTCCGACATCGGCCGTATCCAGACTGGCCAGCCCATCACCTTCACCGTCGACGCCTTCCCCAACCGGACCTTCACCGGCAAGGTAGCCATCATCCAGCCGCTGGGCCAGAACGTTTCGAACGTGGTCAGCTACACCATCACCAGCACCATCGATCAGAGCGACGTCCAGCTGCTGCCAGGGATGACCGCCACGGTCAATGTCGTCATCAACCAGGTGCGCGACGCGCTCGAGGTGCCCATGGCCGCGCTCACCTATGCGCGAGCCCAGGCGGCGCAGCAGCTCGCCGGCAACCGAAGCCAGGCACAGGCTCAGACGGCCCAGAAGCCGCGGGCCAGCGCCACCAGCGACCAGGCGGAAGGCGCCCCGGCTGCTTCAGGGGCCGCGCAGTCTCAAGCTGGCGCTGGGGCTGCCCAGGCCGGGCAAGCCGGCCAGGGCCAGGGAGGGCAGAGCCGCGCGGGGCAGTTCGAGCAGCCCGGTGGGCCGGGCGTGCTCTACCTGATGAAGGACGGCAAGCCCTCCCAGGTCCGCGTGCAGTTTGGCCCAAGCGACGGCCGCTTCGTCCAGGTTGTGTCGGGCGTCAGCGAAGGTGACGTCGTGATTACCGGTGGCGGGCCGCCCACGCCAGCCAGCAGCGCCCAGGCGAAACCCGGCGGCTTTGGCGGCGGCGCATTCTTCGTCAAGCCAGGTGGATGATGGACCCGGTTCCGAACGTCCAGGTCGCCGATCTGCATAAGGACTACCACCTCGGCACAAACGTGGTCCGCGCGTTGCGGGGTGTCACGCTGTCGATCATGCCCGGCGAGTTCGTGGCTGTGATGGGCCCCTCCGGGTCTGGCAAGTCAACCTTCATGAACCTGGTTGGCTGCCTTGACCGGCCAACGTCGGGCGAGTACCTGCTGGATGGCGTGCCCGTGGCCACGCTCGACAACGACCAGCTGGCCGCGGTGCGCAACCGCAAGATTGGCTTCATCTTTCAAGGTTTCAACTTGCTGTCGCGCATGGATGCCCTATCGAACGTGATGCTGCCGCTGATCTATGCCGGTGTCCCCGCGCGAGAGCGTGAGCAGCGTGCTCGCGAGACACTGGCTGCCGTCGGGCTGGCTGATCGAGCCGATCACCGCCCGGCCGAGCTGTCGGGCGGCCAGCAGCAGCGCGTGGCCATCGCCCGCGCCCTGGTCAACCGGCCGTCCCTCATCCTGGCCGATGAGCCCACCGGTAACCTGGACAGCCGCACCAGCGTGGAGGTCATGGCCATCCTGCAGAAGCTCAACGCTTCCGGCATCACCATCCTCATGGTCACGCACGAGTCCGACATCGCTTCCTACTCCAAGCGCAACGTGCTGTTTCGCGATGGCAAAGTCACCCGCGATTTCGTGGTCGAGCAGCGCCGCGGCGCCGAACAGGAGCTGGCGCTGCTGCCGCCGCCCGAAGAGGAGCTCGTGGCATGAGCGCTGTCTCCGACGCCGTCGTCCTCCCTCGACCCAGAGCCCGCGCCGCCCCCGTCGGTCAGGCGGCCCACGGCATGGGTATCGGCCAGAGCGTGGCCACCGCGATCGAGGCGCTCAATGCCAACAAGCTGCGCTCGCTGCTGACCATGCTCGGCATCATCATCGGCGTCGGCGCGGTCATCATCATGATCTCGCTCGGCCGCGGCGCCAGCGCCAGCGTGGCCCAACGGCTGCAGGGCCTCGGCACCAACCTGCTGACCATCACGCCTGGCAGCGCCCGCAACTTCGGCGTCGTGCGGCAGGGCTCCGGCAGCTCGCCGACACTGAATGAGGCCGACGCCAAGGCCATCCAGAACGAGATCGCCGGCCTCAACGGCGTCTCGCCGGTCATCAACCAGGGCCTCCAGGCCGTCTACAACAACACCAACTGGTCCACCCGTGCGCAGGGCGTGTACCCGGACTACTTCCAGATCCAGAACTGGCAGATCCAGGCCGGCCAGGCGGTCACCGATCAGGACGAGCAGCAGGGCCGCAGTGTGGCCGTCATCGGCCAGGTGGTGCTCGAGAACCTGTTTGGCAATGGCACAGCCGGCAGCGCTCAGCCCGAAGCTGCGATTGGCCAGACCATCCGGCTGCGCAACGTGCCCTTCCAGGTGGTCGGCGTCCTGGCCTCCAAGAGCCAGGAGCAGGACGACGTCATCCTGGTGCCCTTCAGCACCGCCCAGCGGCGGCTCAACAGCCAGACCTTCGTCGGCCAGATCGTCGTCCAGGTGGCCGACGCCAAGCAGATGGACACCGTCCAGGCGGAGATCAGCGATCTGCTGCGCGAGCGCCATCGCATCAAATCCCAGGACGACTTCACGGTCCGCAACCTGAACAGCATCGTTCAGACCGCCCAGGGCGTGACCCAGACGCTGACCCTGCTGCTGTCGGGCGTGGCTGCCGTGTCGCTGCTGGTGGGCGGCATCGGCATCATGAACATCATGCTGGTGTCCGTGACCGAGCGGACGCGTGAGATCGGCATCCGCTCGGCCATCGGCGCGCGCGCCAAGGACATCCTGACCCAATTTCTCATCGAGGCGGTGTCGCTGAGCACCGTTGGCGGCGTCATCGGCATTATGCTCGGCATCGCCGGCTCCTTCGCCGTCTCCCGGCTGGCCAAGTGGAACACGATCATTGCCCCCGAATCGATCGTCCTGGCCTTCGCCTTCGCCGCCGCGGTGGGCATCTTCTTCGGTTACTATCCCGCCCGCAAAGCCAGCCAGCTCGACCCGATCGAAGCTTTGCGCTACGAGTAGCTAATCCCCTCTCCCGCCAGTTCGCCGTCCGCGTAGGACCGGGAGAGGCTAGGTGAGGGCTCCTGCCCCTAAGCGCGCAGACCGCGCATCGCCAAATCCCCTAAAGCCCACACAAACAGCCAAATACCCACAAACCCGTTCACCGTGAAGAACGCCCGGTTTACCCGCGACAGATCGTTCGGCGAAATGAGCGAGTGCTCGTACACGAAGGCCGCCGCCGTGCCGGCCAGGCCGATCCACCACAGCAGGCCAAAGCCGTCGAGCGCGCCAAAGCCGGCGAACAGCGCGAACGTCAGCACGTGCGCGCCGCGGGCCGTGAGCAGCCCCGCGGCAACGCTGAAGTCCGCCGGGATCGAGTGCACCCCGTGGCGGCGATCCGCCTCCACATCCTGGCACGAGTAGATCACGTCGAAGCCGCCGATCCAGCAGCCCACCGCCGCGCCCAGCATGGCCCCGGCCCACGTTAGGCTGTTGGTCACCGCGATCCATGCGCCGATCGGCCCAATCGCCTGGGCCAGCCCTAAAAACGCGTGCGGCGCCCAGGTGAAGCGCTTGGCGTAGGGGTAGATCACCAGCACCAGCGCCGCCACCGGCGCCAGCGCCAGGCACAGCGGCGAAAGCAGCGCCGCGGCGGCCAGGAAGACCACGAGCGCCACGGCCGACCCGATCCACGCCGTCCTCACCGACATCTCGCCGGTAACCAGCTCGCGTTTCGCCGTCCGCGGGTTGCGGGCGTCGATCTCGCGGTCGATGATGCGGTTCACGGCCATCGCGAACGTCCGCGCCCCGACCATTGCGATCGTGATCAGCGCCAGCCGTGGCCAGTCCACCCGCCGGCTCAGGTCGAACATCGCCGTCAGCGCCGACAAATAGGCGAACGGCAGCGCGAACACCGAGTGCTCGATGACCACCAGCCGCAGGAATTTAGCAAGTCTGTTCCTCGCCCGCAATTCGCCGTCCGCGTAGGACCGGGAGAGGCTAGGTGGGGGTGTCGCGGCCGCCAGGCCGCTCACAGCCCGTACTCCTTCCAGCGGCGGTCGACCTTGGCCACCACCGCCGGGTCCTGGACGATGCGCTCCGGCCAGCCGCGGCTGTAGCCCTCGGCCGGCAGTTTGCGCGTGGCGTCGATGCCCGCTTTGCCGCCCCAGAACTGCTGGTACGAGCCGTGGTCCAGGTGGTCCACCGGCCCCTCCGTCAGCAGCAGGTCGTGGCTGTAGTCGGTGTTGCCCAGGGCCCGGAAGGCCACCTCGGCGTAATCGTGCACGTCGCACTCGGCGTCCACCACGACGATCAGCTTCGTCAGCGCCAGCAGCCCCGTGCCCCAGATGGCGTGCATCACCTTCTGCGCCTGCTTGGGATAGCGCTTGTCGATGCTCACGATCGCGCAGTTGTGGAACACGCCCTCGACCGGCAAGTCGTAGTCCACGATCTCTGGCACCGACAACTTGATCAGCGGCAGGAAGATGCGCTCTGTGGCCTTGCCCAGCCAGCGGTCCTCCTGCGGCGGCGGGCCCACCACCATGCTCTGAAAAATGGGCTTGCGCTGCATGGTCATGCATTCCACCGTGAGCGCCGGGAAGGGCTCGATCGGCGTGTAGAAGCCGGTGTGGTCGCCAAACGGCCCCTCCGGGCGCCGCGCGCCTGGCTCCAGCCAGCCCTCCAGCACCACCTGCGCGTCGGCCGGGACCTGCAGCGGCACCGTCAGGCAGTCCACCAGCTCCACCCGCTGCCGCTTGAGGAAGCCGGCGAACAGGTACTCGTCGATGCTGGCCGGCAGCGGCGCCGAGGCGGCGTACGTCACCAGCGGGTCGCAGCCGAAGGCGATGGCCACCGGCAGCCGCTCGCCGCGCTGCTCGGCCAGCCTGTGGTGGGCGTTCGAGTCCTTGTGCAGCTGCCAGTGCAGCCCCACCGTCCTGGCGTCGTGCCGCTGCAGGCGGTACATGCCCAGGTTGCGCTGCCCCGTCTCGGGGTCCTTCGTGTGCACCAGCCCCAGGTTCAGGAACACGCCGCCGTCGTTCGGCCAGGCTTGAATGCCCGGCAGCTCGAGCAGGTTGACCTCGCTGCCGCTGCGCGCCACCTCCTGGCACGCTCCCGATCGCACGCTCTTGGGCGGCACAGCCCGCATCGTGGCGGCTTTGCGCAGCATGTCCTTCATGCCGGCCAGGCCTTGCGGCGCCTCGGCTTTCAGCAGCTCGCCGATGCGCTCGCCCACCTCGTCCAGTCGCTCCACGCCCAGCGCCCGGCACATCCGCCGTTCGGCGCCGAACACGTTCATCGCCAGCGGCATGCTCGAGCCGCTCACCTGCTCGAACAAGAGCGCCGGCCCGTCCTGCGCCAGCACCCGGTTGACGATCTCCGTCACCTCGAGGCAGGGATCGACCTCGGCGCGCACGCGCGCCAGGTCCCCGTCCTTTTCGAGACCGGAAAGGAACTCCCTGAGGCCGCCCAACCTACTGACGACTAACCACTAACGACTAACGACTAACGCCTAACGCCTAACGCCTCGTCCCCTACCAGTCGTCGCGGCTGCTGCCGCCACCGCCGCTGAAGATGGACAGCAGTTGCAGCAGGGCCATGAAGATGTTCAGCATGTCCAGGTACAGGCCGACGGCGAACATGATCGCATCGCCCTCGCTGGCGTACTTCGTCTGCGCCAGCCGGTTCATGTCGTAGATGATGTAGCCCGAGAACACCGCCACCACCACCATCGAGATCACCACGTACAGCCCCGGCAGGTGCAGGAACATGCCCACCACGGAGGTCAGGATGACCCCGATCAGGCCCACGAACAGGATGCTGCCCAGCCCGCTCAGGTCGCGCTTGGTGGTGTAGCCGTACATCCCGGCCAGCAGCGTGATGCCGGCCGTGCCGGCCGCCGCGTTCAGCACGATGGCGCCGGCGCCGCCGCGGATGAACATGTCCAGCAGCGGGCCGATCAAAATGCCTTCGAAGGCCGCGAAGGCGTACAGCAGGATCAGGTTGGCCGGCGACTTCTCGCGCAGCGCCATCAGCGCGAACACCAGCACCAGTGAGCCGATCAGCCCCAGCAGGAAGCTTCCCGGCCCCAGCTGGGAGCCCACCAGCACCCCAGCGCAGGTGAACCCGAAGGCGAACGCCAGCAGTCCCAGCACCTTGCCCAGCAGCGTCCCGCGCTCGGCGACAACCGCCCGATCGACCCGTCCATAGCCGAGATCCGTGTAATCCTGCATCACCGAAACCTCGCTTTCGTTGTCCTACAACAGTGTACGTACGCCGCAGCCTAATTGTTGCGTGCTGATAGCGGGCGAAACATGTCTTCCAGCGAGATCAAATGCACTCGGCCATCGCGCTTACTGAGCTCCCGGAAGTGCGCGTCAAAACCGCCGGCGCAGAAGTAGATGTAACCGGCCGGGCGGGCCAGCGCATCGCCCGCCCATCCGTGGCCGGACTGCGCCAACCGGGACAGCTTGTCGAGCAGCTCGTAATGCTCGGCCGCCGCCATGGGCTGTGTGCGCCATTTGATCTCGCCGGCCAGCATGGAGTTTCCCTCGACACGGGCGACAAAGTCGAGTTCCACGCTTTGCCGCTCGCGATCGAGGCCCTCCCAGCGCCCGATCTCCCCGATCGGCATCGGCAGCCCCCAGGCTTGACGGAGACGCTGGTATGCCTGCCGGCACATCACTTCGAACACCGGGCCCATGTAATCGTTCATGTACGGCCGCACGAGCTGGTCCCACACCTCCTCCAGGCTCGACCGCACCAGCCGGCTGCGGTTCCTTTCCACGAACCGGTACCAGAACCGAAGCGCGTTGTCGGCGCTGCGAAATCGATACGGGGCTGTCCGGTGCGCGGCGAAATTGCGCTCTGCCTGTACCAGCTCCAGCTGCTGAAGCACATCCAGGATGCGCCGCACTTCGCGCAACCGCCCGTTCATCCCTGCCCCCTGAGCGATTTCGTTCAGGAGCGTATTCCCGCCGGCTAGCGCGGAGAGCACGGCCCGGTACTCGGTCGGGGTGCGGATGCCGCGCTCTTGCTCGATGACCGTCAAGAGCTGCAGATGGACCTCGCCGCGCGGCGACAGGATTGTCCGGGTGACGGCGCTCTTGAGGGAGTCTTTGCCCTCGATAGCGGCCAGGTACCGTGGAACTCCCCCGAAGATGCCGTATAGCGTCGCCAGCTCGCGCAGGCCACGCTTCGGCGTTGAGACCATGGCGGCCGAATCGAGATAGTCGAGCGCCAGCAGTTGGGCGGCCCAGGTAATGCGCCCATACAGGGGGGCATTGGCCGCTGTCAGCGCCTCCATAGTGGACACCGCGGAGCCGCACAGCACGATAGTGATACGTGTGCTTCCGAGCTCACGGTCCCACACCGCGTTGAGCTGGGAGGCCGGATCGTCCTCATCGCCCAGCAGATACTGGAACTCGTCCAGGATGGTCACGAGCGGACGCTCGCGCGCGAGATCGACCAGCAGCCGAAACACAGTGCGCCAGGTCGGAAAGTCCTCGATGCGCAGCTCGCGGCCGGACCAGGCGCTGAGCTCGCGAATGAGATCTTGGCGATTGAGCGGCCCGGTACTGTCGGCGGCCAAGAAGTAGAAGGCCTCCTCGCGTGACCAAACGTGGTCTAGCAGGAACGTTTTGCCGATTCGCCGTCGCCCGTACAGCAGCACCAGCTGTGGGGTGCTGCGCTGTGCGATCTTCCGCAGCTCGCTGAGCTCGGCTTCACGATCGACCAGCTCTTCCATACGTGAATGTAATCATACACGAATGTAATACTTAAGTATCTTTCCATACGTGTATGTAAACATACGTGAATGGAAAACTTAGGCCGGGCTAAGATCCCCTGGTGCCATTTTCCTTTGAGGCCGACGTTGAGGCTGCGCTGCGCGAGGCATTTGCCGCCGCGGGCGTACAGGTGGACTTGGTGCCGCTGCGGAAGATTCCGTTCAACGACGGTTGGGGCTTTGCCTCCCACCTGGCCCTGGCGCAGGGCAGGGGCAAGGACGGCGCTCAGGCGCTTGCCAGCCAGGTCGCCGATCACCTGACGGCCGGCGGACGGTTCGAGCGCGCCGAGGCGGTCAATGGCTACGTCAACGTCTACGTCAACGCCGCGCGGGCGGCCGGGCACGTGCTGGCCGGCATCCTGGCTGAGGGCCAGGGCTACGGCGCGGGCGAGACCAAGAACGAGCGCTGCATGGTCGAGTACTCCCAGCCAAACACCCACAAGGAGTTCCACGTCGGCCATCTGCGCAACGCCGCCTTCGGCAACGCCATCGTGCGCCTGCTGCGCTTCAGCGGCTTCGACGTCCTCGCTGCCAACTACATCGGCGACATTGGCGCGCACGTCATCCGCTGCTTGTGGTGCCTGCGCAAGTACC
>DATGVV010000205.1:0-1897 GCA_035299885.1 Chloroflexota bacterium
CAAGTGTCCTGGTTTGCACGAGCCTGCAAACGGCCGCTGAGGGGCCGACGGGTATGGGCTTAGCCCAATTGGGTCAGTACGACTCGGGTGCTCAGCGGGCCAGGCGCGCTAGAAGCCCAGCTTCCACGGCGGGCCATTCGCCGTCGACGATGGAAAACACCACCGTGTCCCGATAGCTGCCGTCGCGCCGGATGCGGTGCTGGCGGAGCGTGCCCTCGTAGCTGGCGCCCAGCTTCCGGATGGCGGCCTGGGAATGCAGATTGCGAACGTCGGTGATGAGCGACACCCGGATAGCGTGCCAATCCTCGAAGGCGTGGCGCAGCAGGAGCAACTTGGCTTCCGCGTTCACAGCCGTGCCCCACGTATCGGGCACATACCAGGTCCAGCCGATTTCGAGCGTGCGATGCGCGTGATTGACGTCGAGATAGCGCGTGCTGCCGAGGACACGCCCGCTGGCGGCGGCGATCACGGCAAAGGTGTACTCACGGCCCTCGGCTTCAGCCTGCTGAGCTGCCGCGATGTAGTCATCCAGCGCCTGCCGGTTGTCGGCCTGCACTGACAGGTGCTCCCAGATCTCCGGAGTCTGGCCGGCCAGAAGCAGCCCAGGCGCGTGCTCGGGCCTGAGCGGCTCCAGCCGCACGACCTGACCCACGAGAGTTACAGGGCCGAGGATGGTGCTCACCGCCCGAATCGTAGCCGCGCGAAGGCAATCTGGCGTGGATATGCGAGCGAAGCAGTAACGGGCTCGCTCAGCGATTCAAAAATTGCCGTACGCCGAGCCGCCGCGTTAAGCCTCTGTAACCCGCCGAGCTACTATGTGGCAACTCGAACCAGGAGGAGCCTCATGGCCATCGCACAGCGCGAAGTCACCGCCGTCCAGGCCGGCGAAGCCATCCTGCAAGTGCTGCAGGCCTGCGGAGTGCAGGACATCTTCAGCTCGCCCGGCTCGGACTGGCCGGCAGTTTGGGAAGCGTTGGCCCGCCGGCGCGAAGAAGACGAGCCGCTGCCGCGCTACGTCAATTGCCGCCACGAAGAGTTGGCCGTGGCGATGGCCGTTGGCTACTATCGGGCCAGCGGCAAGCTGCCATGCGTGGTGCTGCACACCGGGGTAGGGGTGCTGCACGGAGCCATGCCTATCCACACCGCCCGGCAGGATGGCGTCCCGATGGTGATCCTGGCGGGCGAATCCTCTGCGTGGGGCGACGATCTCCGGTTCGATCCGGGCGGCCAGTGGCTGCATTCGCTGAGTGACCCCGGCGGGCCAAGCGTGCAGGCCGAGCCCTACACCAAATGGGCGGCCACGGTGGGCAGCGTCGACGCGCTGCCGGGCATGCTCGAACATGCCTGCCGGGTGGCCATGAGCGCACCGATGGGGCCCGTGATCCTGACTATCCCCATGGAGGTGTCGCTGGCCGAGGTGCGCGCCGAGCTAGTGCGCGCCGCGCCTGTGGCTCGTGCGGCCACGCGGCCGCCGGCCGACGCCATACAGGCCGTGGCCAGGACACTGCTCGAAAGCCGTTCGCCGGTGATCGTCACCGAGTACGCCGGGCGCGAGCCAGGCAACCTAGCCCGCTTGGTAGAGCTGGCGGAGCGGCTGTCCATCCCGGTGGTCGAAGCGTCGGTGCCCGCCTATGCCAACTTCCCCACGGACCACCCGCTGCACGTGGGCTACGACGCCAAGCCGCACGTGGATGCCGCCGACGTGGTGCTGCTCATCGGCACCCGAGGGCCGTGGCATCCAGCCTCGCGGCGGCCGGCCGGCGGCGCACGCCTGATCGTGCTGGACGAGGCGCCTGGCAACGCGACGATGCCGACCTGGAACTACCCGGCGGAGGTGTTCGTGCCGGGCTCGCTGGACCTGTCGCTGGAGGATCTGAACGCGGCGGTCAAGCGCTTG
>DATGVV010000206.1:0-11826 GCA_035299885.1 Chloroflexota bacterium
AACGTCTGCTGAGCCCGTCGTTGCTGGATCGAGTGCTGCAGCAGTTCGCTGAATTGCGGCGGACCCAGGTGCTGGCCGAAACCGGCCTTAGCCCGGAGGAATGCCGCGTGCTGGCCCTTCTTGCCAGTGGCGCGGGCAACTCGGCCATAGCCGCAGCCTGCCATTGGAGCGACACCTCGGTCAAGCGCAAGCTGCGCGACATTTTCGCGAAGCTGCAAGTGCGCACGAGAAGCCAGGCCGCGGCCGAGGCCGTGCGCCGCGGATTGGTGTGATCGTCTTGTCATGCCGAACGCAGTGAGGCAGCCCTAGCCCCCACGAGCGGATTCCTCGGCCTGACAAAAGGAAGCCGGCCGACAAACCTCCTCCACGACTGACCTAAAGGGGCCAAAGGTTGGCCCGATCGTGCATTGTCCGGTAGCTGTTCGGGGCTGCATACTCGCCACACCTAGCGATTCCAATTTGATCACAGGGGTGCAACCGTGATCCCTAGCGCTTTCGAGTACGCCGCTCCGCAGTCACTTGCCGAGGCGATCTCCTTTTTGCAGGGCCATGCCGGCCAGGCGAAGGTTCTGGCCGGCGGCCAAAGCTTGATCCCCCTCATGAAATTCCGGCTGGCCAGTCCGGAGTACCTGGTCGACATCGCCAGGGTGCCTGGCCTGGCGCACCTGGAGGAGCGCGCTGGCCATTTGGCCATCGGATCGATGGTGCGAGAAGCCGTCCTGGAAGCGTCGCCACTGATCCGCGCTCGCTACCCCGCGCTCCTCGAGACCAGCCTGGTGGTGGCCGATCCGCTGGTGCGCAACTTTGCCACCGTGGGTGGCAACGTGGCCCACGCCGATCCGGCCAACGACCATCCGGCGACCATGCTCGCGCTGCGGGCTCACGCGGTCGTAGAAGGACCTGGCGGCCGCCGAACTATCGCCATCGACGACTTCCTGGTGGACACGTTCGAGACCGCCCTGGCGCCCGACGAGGTGCTCGTCGAGCTCCAGGTGCCGCAGCCGGCGGCTCACAGCGGATCGGCCTACGTGAAGCTCGAGCGTAAGGTTGGGGACTACGCCATTGCCGGGGTGGCCGTCCAGGTCACGCTGGAGGGCGATGTTTGCCACGAGGCTGGCCTGGGTCTGACGAATGTCGGTTCCAAGGCCATCCGTCCGCTCGAAGCCGAGCGCTTTCTGGTGGGCAAGCGGCTGGACGAGGACGTGCTTCGGCAGGCGGCCGACCTGGCGGCGACCGCGGCCGAGCCGGTGTCGGATTTGCGCGGGCCGGCCGAGTACAAGCGAGCGATGGTGCGCACGCTCACGGTGCGTGCGCTGCGCAAAGCCGCCCAACGAGCGAAGGAGGCATAGATCATGGCCGAGGTCCAGCTGAACATCAATGGGCAGCCCCACCAGGCCGACGTCGAGTCCCGGCTGCTGCTGGTCCATTTCATACGCGAAGTGGCCAACCTCACCGGCACGCACATCGGCTGCGACAGCACCAGCTGCGGCGCGTGCACCGTGCTGGTTGATGGCCTACCCGCCAAATCCTGCACGTTGTTCGCCGTGCAGGTCAACGGCGCTGACATCAGCACGGTTGAAGGGCTCGAGCAGGATGGCCAGCTCCATCCCATCCAGGAAGGCTTCTTCGAGGAGCATGGCCTGCAGTGCGGCTTTTGCACCCCGGGCATGATGATGGCCGGCGTGGCCCTGTTGGAGCGCAACGCCAATCCCAGTGAAGCCGACGTGCGGCACGCCATCTCGGGCAACCTGTGCCGCTGCACCGGCTACGTCAACATCGTCAAAGCCATTCAGTACGCCGGCGCGAAGATGCGAGGCGAGCTGCCCGAGCGGGCAGCCAAGGAGGTGGCATAGCCATGGCCGTTGCAATCCAAGGCATGGGCCACAGCGTCAAGCGCAAGGAGGACCCGCGCTTCCTGCGCGGCAGGGGCAACTACATCGACGACTTGAAGCTACCGGGCATGCTCTACATGGACATCCTGCGCAGCCCCTACGCCCACGCCATCATCAAGAGCATCGACGCCAGCAGGGCGCTGACCCTGCCCGGTGTCCTGGCAGTCATCACCGGCAAGGACCTGGACGCCGCCGGGCTGGCCTGGATGCCCACGCTCATGAGCGACAAACAGATGGTCCTGCCAGTCGATCGCGTAGTCTATCAGGCTCAGGAGGTGGCGGCGGTCATCGCCACCGAGCGCTACATCGCCGCCGATGGCATCACACTGATCGACGTCGATTACGAGCCACTGCCGGTCGTAGTCGATCCCAAGAAAGCGCTCGAGCCCGGCGCCACGCTGGTACGGCCCGACCGTGAGCAGAAGGACAACCACATCTGGCACTGGGAGGCCGGTGACAAGACCGCCACCGACCAGTCCTTCCAAGAGGCGGCCGTCGTCGCCAAAGAGGACATCTACCTGCCGCGCATCCATGTTTCGTCGATCGAGACCTGTGGCTGCGTCGCTTCGTTCGACAAGATGGCCGGCAAGCTGACGATCTGGATGACCACCCAGGCGCCGCATGCCATCCGGACCGTGTTCTCGCTGGTGAGCAAGATTCCCGAGCACAACATTCGGGTCATCTCGCCGGACATCGGCGGTGGCTTCGGCGGCAAGGTGCCGGTCTATCCGGGCTACGTCATCGCCACCGTGGCCTCCATCACCACCGGCAAGCCGGTTAAGTGGATCGAGGACCGGTCAGAGAACCTCCAGGCCGACAGCTTTGCCCGCGACTATCATATGACCGCCGAGCTGGCGGCGACGGCCGACGGCAAGATGAAGGCGTTGCGCATCAAGACGATCGCCGACCATGGCGCGTTCGACGCCGCGGCCAACCCTTCCAAGTTCCCGGCCGGGCTGTTCAGCATCTGCACTGGCTCATACGACATCCCAGCCGCCCATATGGAAGTGGACGGCGTGTACACCAACAAGCCTCCGGGTGGCATCGCCTACCGCTGCTCCTTCCGGGTGACCGAGGCCGTCCATGCCATCGAACGCATGGTGGACAGCCTGGCACTGAAGCTGAACATGGATCCGGCCGCCCTGCGGCTCAAGAACTTCATCCCGCCGGAAAGCTTCCCTTACAAATCCGCCACCGGCTGGGAATACGACAGCGGCAACTACCCGGCAGCGCTGCACAAGGCCATGGACACCATCGGTTACGCCGACTTGCGGCGCGAGCAGGCCGAGAAGCGCGCCCGGGGCGAGCTTATGGGTATCGGCATCTCGACCTTCACCGAGATCGTGGGCGCCGGCCCATCCCATACGTTCGACATCCTAGGCATCAAGATGTTCGACAGCTGCGAGATTCGCGTCCACCCAACCGGCTCGGCGATCGTCCGCATCGGGGTGCAGACCCAAGGCCAGGGCCACGAGACAACGTTCGCTCAAATCGTGGCCGAGGAGCTGGGCTTACCGGTCGAGAACATCACGGTCGAGCATGGCGATACGGACACCGCGCCCTATGGCCTGGGCACGTACGCCAGCCGCAGCACAGCAACTGCTGGCGCAGCTGCCGCCATGGCCGCGCGCAAGATCCGCGAGAAAGCCAGGCTGCTGGCCGCGCACCTACTGGAAGCCAGCCCGGATGACCTGGAGTGGAAAGACTATCAGTTCCAGGTGAAAGGCGATCCGGCCCGCGCCAAGACCATGGCGGACATTGCCTTCGCCGCTTACACCAATCATCCACAGGGCATGGAAGCCGGCCTGGAGGCGGTCAACTACTACGACCCGCCCAACCTCACCTTCCCCTTCGGCGCCTATATCTGCGTGGTCGACATCGATCGCGGCACGGGCGAGGTCAAGATCCGCCGCTTTGTGGCCATCGACGACTGCGGCAACATCATCAACCCGATGATCGTCGACGGCCAGATCCACGGCGGCCTGACGATGGGCATGGCTCCGGCGCTGCTGGAGGAGATCAGCTACGACGAGGCCGGCAACATGCGCCAGAGCACGTTCATGGACTATCTGCTGCCAACCGCCATGGAGACGCCAGCGTGGGAGCTGGACAAGACCTGCACGCCATCGCCACATCATCCGTTTGGGGCTAAGGGAGTGGGCGAGTCCGCGACGGTGGGCGCGCCGCCGGCCATCGTCAACGCCGTCGTCGACGCGCTGAGCCATGTCGGCGTCAGCCACATCGACATCCCCATCACGCCCTGGAAGGTGTACGCCATCCTCGAAGCGCACGGGTTGGCAGCGCCGTAGGCCGGCTGGGGCGGGATGCACTTCGAGGGCAGCGAGGCCATCCGGGCGCCTGTGGACGCGGTTTGGGCCTTTTTCATGGACGCCCCATCCGTGGCCGGCTGCGCTCCCGGTTTCCAGAAGATGGAGGTGCTGTCGCCGGAGCATTACAAGCCGACGGTGGCTGTGGGCGTGGGACCGGTCAAGGCCACCTTTACCCTGGACGTGACCCTGACCGATCTGCGGCCGCCGCATCACGCCACCATGCGCGGGCATGGCATCGCTGCCGGCAGCGGGGTGGATCTGGAGAGCCAGCTGGATCTGGCTGCAACGGGCGAATCGTCCACGAGCCTCGCCTGGACGATGGACGCCGTGGTCAGCGGCGCCATCGCCAGCATGGGCGCGCGCTTGCTGGAAAACACCGCCCAGAAAGTGACTGCCCGGTTCTTCGAATGCGTTCGGGAAAAGCTTGGGACGGCGCCGCGCTAGGCTGACCTATGCCCGCCGACATCCTCGATCACGCCCTGCAGCTTCGCACCAGCCACCAAGCCTTCGCGCTGGCCACGGTGGTGGTGGCGCTGCCGCCCACCTCGGCAACCCCCAGCGCGCGGGCCATCATCCTGCCCGACGGCAAGCTCATTGGTTGGATCGGCGGCAGCTGCGCTCAGGAAACCGTCGTCAGCCAGGCGCTGGAGGCGCTTGCCCAGGGCGAGCCCCGGCTGGTGGTGCTGAGTCCCGATCAGCCGTCTGGCCGCGGCAAATCGCGCGTGGTCGAGCTGCCCATGACCTGCGCCAGCCAAGGCGAGCTGCAGATTTACGTGGAGCCGTTCGTGCCTAAAGCGCAGCTGGCCGTCGTCGGCTCTTCACCCGTGGCTGTGGCGCTGGCCCGGCTCGGCAGCCTGCTCGACTTCGAAGTGCTGGCATGCGACCCAGCGGCCAGTGAAGAGGCCTTCCCAGAAGCGGACCAGCTCGTGACGGAGCTCAGGCACCTTGAGGCGCGGCTGACGGCGCGCAGTTACGTCGTCGTGGCGACGATTGGCCAGTACGACGAGGACGCGTTGCGCGCGGCGCTGTCGACCCCGGCCAGCTACGTGGGCCTGGTTGCCAGCCGCCGGCGCTTGGCCGCTGCGGTCGAATACCTGAGAGGCCGTGGATTGGGCACAGAAACACTGGCGCGCGTCCGCCGCCCGGAGGGCCTGAAGGCCAAGACGGTGCTGCCGGCGGAGATTGCCTTCAGTGTGATGGCCGAGCTGCTCCAGGTCCGGCGAGAGCACGCTGGCCTGGCTGTGCCGGCTGCCAAGGCGGCCGAACCGGCGGACCAGGCCGTCGACCCCATTTGCGGCATGGCCGTTTCTGCTTCACAAGCCCGCTACCGCATCGAGCGCGACGGCCAGACGTATTACTTCTGCTGCGCAGGCTGCCAGGCCAAATTCGAAGCCGCCTGATCGTCACACTCCCGAGCCGGGCCACCACAGCGTCACCACCGGCAGCGCCGGAAAGCTGAACCGCCCCTCCCGCTCGATCAGCCGCCCGGCCATCGCCGCCCAGATTTCGTGATCGCGATCGGCGGGCAGGCACAGGCGCCGCCGTGTCTGGGCCACGAGGTCCTCCTGCCGAGCGAAGCCGGCCAGCCAGGCCGGATTCTCGCCCTCCCATTCCTCGTACTGCGGACTGAGCCCCAGCTCCTTCAGGACTGCGACGGCGTCCTCCGCCGTAGGCCTCGAGGGGCGAACCAGGCCGTGGAAGCGGAACCACAGATCGTTGACGCGACTCATTGGATGGCTCTTCGTCAGCTCCATCACGACACGCCGGCGGGCGTGGGCTGTCAGCTCGGCCACAAAGCTGGCCAAGTCAGGCACGTTGTAGGCAACGTGGTGGCAGACCACCACGTCGGCCAGCGGCGCAGTGCGGGCGACGTCCGGCCAGCCGCCCGCGATGGTTTCCACGCTTGCTCCCTCTGCCTGGACCCGCTCGCGGAAGGCCGGCAGCATCCTGGGGGAAGCATCCACGCCAATGACCCGGCCAGCGTTTCTGGCGAGGGGGAGCGACGCAGCTCCCGGGCCACAGCCCACATCGAGGACGACCCCGCCCTCAGGCAGACCTTCCAGGGCCCGCTCGTTCGAGACCGTGAGCTGCGAGCGGGCCGAATCAGCGCGGTGGGCGAACAGGTTGACGTCAAAGCCCCAAGGGGACTCTGGCGCCTGGTCGAGGATGGATTGGGGGATGGCCCAGGCCGCCAGGGCCTCCCGCCAGCGCTCGGCGACAGTCACGTGCAACTCCTTCGTGGGAACTTTCTCACATGCAGCTGTCACCTTCTGGCACGCGCCGCGTTGTAGCTCATAGCAGGAGGGCTCGTGGCAGGAAGCATGAAATGGTCAGTGTCCTGAATCTCGGCATGAAAGTTGCTTTTCGCCATGGCAGAGATGTTGATGTGGATCGTTAGCGCAGGCTTGAAGCGCAAGCCGGCATCGTCGAGCACGGCTCCCGAGCAGCGCCGCGGCGCGGCCCGTGCTTATGCCGCGCCGCTGCTGGCGGTCAAGGCCGATCCTGAGCGCGCGGCCCGGCTGAGCCAGTTCGCCCTGCAGTTCCTACACTAAGCGCCTGCTTCGACCAGTTCCTGTTCCGCGGTCTTGACGCCCCACGGCATTGCGGGCGTGTTGCACGCCACGCCGTAGCGCCCATCCCGAGCAATCACGATGAGGCCCCCGCTGCCCCGCAGGCGGCGCTCCAGGTGCTCGACCGCTAGTCGGGCGGCGCGATCGGGTGATTCGCCTGCCTGCAGCTGGTCCACCGCCCATTTGGCCAGCACCAGCCGCATGATCGGCTCGCCCCAGCCCGTTGTAGACGCCGCCCCGGCTTCGTTGTCGGCATAGCCGCCGCAGCCCACCAGCGGCGAGTCGCCCACTCGGCCCGGCGCCTTGCCGGCCATGCCGCCCGTCGACGTGCCGGCGGCGAGGTTGCCGGCAGCGTCCAGCGCGACAGCGCCGACGGTATCTCCGAGCTGTTCCTCTCCCACATTCGCCGTCCGCGTAGGACTGGGAGAGGCTCGGTGCAGGCCCTGCAGCGGGCCTGACCGGAGCGTTGCCGCCAGCCGCTTGCGCTGGCGGTCCGTGATCAGCTCCTCGCTGTCGCATAGCGGGAGGCCGAGCTGCTCGGCAAGGCGTTCGGCGTCGGGGCCGGCAAACAACACGTGCGGGCTGTGCGCCAGAATCTTGCGGGCCGCGCGGATCGGGTTGCACAGCCGCTCCACGCAGGCAACGGCGCCCGCGTCCAGGGTTGCGCCGTCCATGATCAGCGCGTCCATCTGCACCCGTCCGTCGGCGGTTAGGCAGCTGCCTCGGCCAGCATTGAAGGTTTCGTTGTCTTCGAGCACCACCACGGCCGCCTCCACGGCGTCGAGCGCACTCCCGCCGCCAGCCAGCGCCCGCCAGCCCGCGTCAAGCGCCGCCCGAACGCCTTTGACGGCGTCCTTTCGTGGCTTGCGCTGCGACACGCCTGCCCCGCCGTGCACAAGCAAGACAGGAGCGTCCACGCCTTAATTTAGCTGTCAGCTATCAGCAGACCGCCATCAGCTCTCGTCGCGCTGCTCACTCCAGGCGCCCTCGCCGATCAGCGGCACGAACCGCACCGGCCCCAGGTTGTGCTCGATCAGCCCCGCTGGCCCCTTTTCCACCACGATCAGCCGCTGTTCGTAGCGCGAGCCCACCGGCACCACCATCCTGCCGCCGCGCTCGAGCTGCGCCAGCGGCCCAATAGGTATGCGCGGCGACCCGGCCGTCACCAAGATGCGGTCGTAGGGCGTCTCTTCCGGCCAGCCGGCGCTGCCCGATCCGGTGTGGACGCTCACGTTCGTGTAGCCCAGCTCAGCCAGCAGCTCGGCTGCCCGCTTGGCCAGCCGCGGGTGTCGCTCGACGCTCACCACCGTGGCCGCCAGCTCGGCCAGGATGGCGGTCTGATAGCCCGACCCCGTGCCAACCTCCAGCACCTTGCATTCGGGCGTGAGCTGCAGTGCCTGCGTCATCAGCCCGACGACCAGGGGCTGCGAGATCGTCTGGCCCTGGCCGATGGACAGCGGCGCGTTGACGTAGGCCTGGTCACGGCTGGCTTCGGGCACGAACAGCGCGCGGTCCACGTTGCGCATCGCCGCCAGAACAGCGTCGTTCTGCACCCCTTCCCGGCTGAGGGTCTCGACCAGTCGGTCCAGCGCTTCCATCGGCCCCTTACCTCGACTGTATACTTCGCAGGTCGTGAGTTTGAGAATCCGCCTGAGCCGCGTTGGGGCCAAGAAGCAACCTAGCTATCGCATCGTAGTCGCCGAATCCAACGCCCCTCGGGACGGCAAAGCCATCGACATCCTGGGCCACTACAATCCGCTCACCGACCCGTACACGCTGAAGGTCGACGAGGAGCGCACCATCCGCTGGCTGCGAAATGGCGCCCTGCCCAGTGAGACGGCTCGCGGCCTGCTGACCAAAGCAGGCGTAATGACGGCCTACGAAGCGGCCCACCCCAGCCCGGTCGCGAAGCCCAAAGCGAAGAAGGCCAAAGGCGCGGGCGCTGAGGAGACCAAAGCTCGGCAGGCAGCGCGTGCCAAGCGCACCGAGCCGCCGCGGCTCGTCCGTCCCGGCAAGCCCGAGAGCGGCGAAGCCGGCGAGGCTCCCCCCAAGAAGGCGGCGCCCGCCAAGGCCGCGGCGCGGGCCAAAACGGTTGCTGCCAAGCCGGCTTCGAAGGCCAAAGCGGCGGCCGCCAAGCCCAAAGCGGCCGCCAAGCCCAAAGTGGCGACTGCCGCGCGAAAACCGGCCAGCGCCTCGCGCGCGGCCAAGCCCAAAGCCTCCGCCGGCAAGAAGAGCTAGCCAGCCGGCCGTCTGCCCGTGAAAGACCTCGTCGAGTTCCTCGCCCAGAACCTGGTCTCCAACCTCGAGGAGATCAAGGTCGAGGAGGTCCCCTCCGGCCGGCAGACCGTGATCGAGCTGACCGTCGCCCGCAGCGAGGTCGGCAAGGTCATCGGCAGGCAAGGCCGCACCGCCCGTGCGCTGCGCTCGATCCTCAAGGTGGCTGCCGCCAAAGAGGGTAAGCGCGCCGTCCTCGAGATCTTGTAATGTCCCCTCTCCCTCTGGGAGAGGGCTAGGGTGAGGGTTGACTGACGCACCCGACTGGCTTGTCGTCGGCAAGATCGTGGCCGCGTTTGGCACCAAAGGCGAGATTCGGGTGCTGCCGCAGACTGACTTTCCCGAGCGCTTCGCCGCCGGCCAGGAGCTGTGGATCGAAGGCGAAGACCGCCCCGTCGGCGTTGAGGAGTGCCGCTGGCAGAAGGGCCAGCCAGTGCTCAAGCTCACTTCTATCCACGATCGCGATCGCGCCGAGGACCTGCGCGGCCGCTATCTGCGCGTGCCCCGCAGCCGTCTTGCGGAGCTGGCCGAGGGCGAGTACTACCTCTTCCAGCTCACGGGGCTCACGGTTGTGACCGATCAGGGGCAGGAGCTCGGCCCCGTGAAGGAGGTGCTCCAGACAGGCGCCAACGACGTGTACATCGTGGACACGAACCGCGGCGAGCTCCTTCTGCCGGCCACGGCCGAAGTGATCAAGCAGGTTGATCTCGAGGCCGGCCGGCTCACCGTCCACCTGCTGCCAGGCCTCATGCCGGGCGAGGCCGAGACCACATGACGCGCATCCTGCTGTTCGTGCTGGCGCCCCTGCTGCCGGCGCTGCTCGGCTGGCAATTGCTGGTCGAGCCGCTGCTCAACCCGCAGCAGCTGCGCCTGCCCGCGCAGCAGCACGTCGAAACCCGCCTGCCCAAGCTGGGCGTGCACACCCGCCTCACGGACGAGGTCGAGCAGCCCAAGATCCAGCGCACCCTGGAGATGGTCCGAGAGATGGGCGCTGCCTGGGACGTCGAGTACTTCCCCTGGAATTACATCCAGCGCAACGGGCGTGACGATTGGAACTGGTCGCACGCGGATCTGGTGATCGACCACGCTCAGCAGCAGGGCCTGCAACTCATCGTGCGGCTGGACGGCGTGCCCGACTGGGCGCGCCCGGAGCTGACCAGCGACTCGCTCCTGACGCGGCAGCGCTACGGCGACTTCGCCCGTTTCGCCGCCGCCTTCGCCGAGCGATATCGGGGCAAGGTGGCCGCCTACGTCATCTGGAACGAGCCCAACGTGGCCTATGAGTGGGGCTACCGCAAGCCCGATCCCGCCGCCTACGCCGGCTTGCTGCGAGCCGTCTATCCCAAGCTCAAGCAAGCTGACGCGCATGCGCTGATGTTGGCTGCCCCCCTCGCGCCAAATGGGGAGCACAGCGACCTAGCTCTGGATGAGCTCGATTACTTGCAACAGCTGTACGATGCCGGCGGCGCAGCATTTTTCGACGGTTTGGCAGCCCACGCCTATGGCTGGCAGCATCCGCCCGACGAGGCGCCCTCGCGGGGCGAGATCAATTTCCGCCGGGTTGAGCTCGAGCGCGAGGTGATGGTTCGCAATGGCGACGGCGCCAAGCAGGTGTTCGTCACCGAGAGCGGCTGGAACGACTACACCCGCTGGGTTCGCGCCGTCGCGCCTGCCCAACGCGTCGAGTACAGCCTGGAGGGGGTGCGCCTGGCGTCAGATTGGGACTGGCTGGCCGCCGTCTGCCTGTGGGATTTCCGCCTACCTACGCCAGCTCACAATTACAACGACGCTTGGACGCTGGTGCACTACGACTTCAGCCCCAGCCCGGCCTATGTCGCGCTGCAGCGCCTGGCCAGCCCCATTCAGCCCTCCCGCTGGCAGGCCTTCGTCGAGCAGCCGGCGTCGCCAACTCTCGCCGATCGCATCGGGCCGCTGTTCGACGCACTGGGCGCCTGGGCCGACGGCGAGCGCTACCAGCTCCGCTGCCTCATCACGCGCTGCCTCGCGCCGCCGCCGGATATCTCGCTGGAGCAGGTCCGGAGCGCAGGCGTGCTCAAGGTCGTGCTGGACGCCAGCTTCCCGCCGCTGGAGACGGTCGGGCCCGACGGTCAGCTCACCGGCATTGACGTGGAGGTGGCGCAAGGCATCGCCAGCCGTCTAGGCGTTCGCCTGCAGCTGATCAACATGAGCAGCGACGGCCTCAAAGGCGCCGTTTGGGCGGGCAAAGCCGACGCCGTTATTTCCTCCTTCCAGTATGTCCCTGAATGGCGCAAGGAGCTGGGCTATTCCGAGCCCTACTACGACGATCAAATCCCGGTGACCTACGGTCTGGACGCCGCCGGCAACCCCAGTACGCGCGTCGACACCGTCCAGTACGTGGTCGTGGTGCGCGGCGGCCGCAACAAGCTGCTGCGCGCCATCAACGCCGCTCTCGACGACATGATCGGTGGCGGCGAGCTGCAGCGCATCACCGGCCAGCCATACTGGCAATAGTGCGAATCGACGTCCTGACGCTTTTCCCGGAAATGTTCTCGGGCCCTTTTGAGGCCAGCATCATCAAGAGGGCCAAGGAAGCCGGCCTCGTCGAGATCGCTTTACATAACATACGAGACTTCACCCACGACAAGCACCACGTTGTCGACGACACCCCCTACGGCGGCGGTGAGGGCATGGTCATGAAGCCGGAACCGATTTTCGAGGCCGTGGAAGCCATCCGGCGGCCGGACAGCCGGGTAGTCCTGCTCACGCCACAGGGCTGCC